>JANXBX010000001.1 GCA_025060595.1 Synergistota bacterium
TACTCTATATGAGATATCGCTATCGTTATCCCTCTCGCCTTCTCCTCAGGCGCCTTGTCTATCTGATCAAATGGAACATACTGCGCTAACCCATGCTGCGATAAACAACGCGTTATCGCAGCAGTTAAAGTGGTCTTCCCATGATCTATATGCCCTATGGTACCTACGTTAACATGCGGCTTCTTCCTTTCAAACTTCTCCTTAGCCATATCTATACCCCCTTGTTAAAGATAATAACAGGCAAAAATAAAAAGGTGGAGCCCACGACCGGAATCGAACCGGTGACCTTGTCCTTACCATGGACACGCTCTACCGATTGAGCTACGTGGGCCCATTTGGTTTGGTGGGGAGGGGAGGATTTGAACCTCCGAAGGCAATCCGCCCGCGGATCTACAGTCCGCTGCCTTTGACCCCTTGGCTACCTCCCCACTTTGCATTAAAAACGAAAGTTTGGAGCCGACGGCCGGACTCGAACCGGCAACCTACTGATTACAAATCAGTCGCTCTGCCAGTTGAGCTACGCCGGCAAACTTCGCCAACCCAAGCCGAAATACATTATAAAAGAGAACTTCTTTTAAGTCAATAGGGTTACGGCTCTATTATATTAAGAGTGTTAATTGAAATCCTCAAAAAGAATTTAAAAATCAAATTAAAAAGCGACTGGCTGTGAGTAAATACTTTGAAAATAAGTAGCTAACGGACTTACTAAGGGAATAGACCAAATAAAAGTTAAATAATGGGGATTTTTTCAGATGCCTCCACACAAGCTTCTATAATAGAATTCTTATGAAATTACACAGGAAGATAGATTTAAGCTTAGTAATAACAAAGCACAATCTAAAGCTAGCAAAGTTCATAAACAGAAGAACAGCCATAATGAATAAAGGTGAAGTTGTAGAAAAGGGGGCAAATTCTCCACTCCTTGCCCAGAAAGAAAACCCGTGAAGAAAAAACACCAATGGTTAAGTCAGGAGAAAAGGAAAGGGAGATAAAAGCTAGTTATTTATATAAGGAGTGGAGTTTCCCCCGTAGGGGGAGAGACTACGGGGGAAACTCGGCGCTTAGCTAAGCTCCACTCCTTTAAGCGAGGCGGCGGCAAAGAGTCTGTTTAAGGCGTTAACATACGCCTTTATACTCGCTTCTATAATATCCGTGCTTGTACCTCTACCAACCACGGTAAAGTTGTCATACTGGAGAGTTATAACCGCTTCGCCAAGCGCATCAGAACGCTCACTTGTAGCTTCTATTCTATAACTCTTCAAAACAGGATCTATACCAACTATTCTTTTTATAGCCTTATAAGAAGCATCGACAGGACCATTTCCAACAGCAGCATCCACTTTTTCAAGACCATTTTCAAGAAGAGTTACTGTAGCGGTAGCCTTACCCCCATTGTCTATAACCAGGGAAAAACCCTTAAGCTCAAATCTCTTTGACGCAGAAACACCTATAATTTCATCAGCAATGAAGGCCTCTATATCACTATCTGTAACTATCTCCTTCCTGTCACAAAGCTCCTTAAATAGTTTAAAAGCCCTCTCAAAAGATTCTTCATCTAAGTTAAACCCCATCTCTTCTAGACGTTTCTTAAAAGCATGCCTACCAGAGTGCTTACCTAAATATAAGCGAGTTCCAGGAAAGCCCACATCTTCTGGGCGCATTATCTCATAAGTAGCTCTATTACAAAGAACCCCATGCTGATGAATTCCAGATTCATGAGAAAAGGCATTAGCACCAACTATAGCCTTATTAGGAGGAACAATCACACCTGTAAGTCTCGAAACAAGCCTGCTTGTCTCATAAAGTCTTTGAGTATCTATCCTAGTATCCAACCCAAATATATCCTTTCTAGTTTTCAATGCCATAACTATCTCCTCTAATGCAGCATTTCCTGCTCTCTCTCCGAGACCATTTATAGTACACTCAACCTGACGAGCTCCAGCCCTAATCCCAGCAAGGGAATTAGCTACAGCAAGCCCAAGATCATTATGACAATGAACTGACCATATGGCAGTTTTCCCACCGTCAACTCTCTCTATGATAGCCCGAACAAACTCCCCAAACTCACCTGGATAAGCATAACCTACCGTATCTGGAATGTTCAAAGTAGTCGCACCACAATCTAAGGCCAACCTAAAGATTTGGACAAGGAAATCCAAATCCGATCTACTTGCGTCTTCAGCTGAAAATTCGACATCATCAACTAAACTCCTAGCATAAGTAACTGCCTCTTTAACAGCTTCAAAGACTTGCTCTCGCGACATTTTAAGTTTATACTGCATATGAATATCGCTTGTAGCTATAAATGTATGAATCCTCGGTCTATCAGAGTATTTAACTGCCTCATAAGCTGCCTTTATATCTTCTTTACGAGCACGAGCTAACCCTGCTATTATAGGTCCTTTAACTTCCTGAGCTATTCTCTTAACTGCTTCAAAATCCCCCTCTGAAGCTGCAGGAAAACCTGCCTCTATTACATCTACCCTTAAACGCGATAATTGATGAGCAATCTGGAGCTTCTCAGCTATGTTAAGATTGATACCTGCTGCTTGCTCTCCGTCCCTCAGGGTCGTGTCGAAAATAATAACCCCATCATCACCCATCATTTAATCCCCCCTATACTGGTGGCTTTTTGTTTTCAAGCCAAGGCATCATCTCTCTAAGTTTAGATCCTACCTTCTCTATAAGATGCTCTCTTTCTTTAGCAAGCCAAGCCTTAAAGCGCGGCCTTCCACACTGATTTTCAAGAATCCAATCCTTTGCAAAAGACCCGTCTTTAACTCTTTTAAGAAGCTCCCTCATTCGATTTCTCACATCTTCATTTATAATATAATTTCCAGCTATCAAGTCTCCGTACTTAGCAGTATCGCTAACCGAGTACCTCATCCAGGAAAGCCCACCCTCATATATAAGATCAACTATAAGCTTAAGCTCATTCAAACATTCAAAATATGCAATTTCCGGCTGATAACCCGCTTCAACAAGTATTTCGAAACCAGCTTTAATAAGCTCGCTAACCCCACCACATAAGACAGCCTGTTCACCAAAAAGATCCGTTTCTGTTTCCTCAGCAAATGTAGTTACAATAACTCCTGCACGACCTGCACCTATGGCACTTGCATAGGCTAAACCGATCTGCTTAGCTTTACCCGAAGCATCCTGATGTACAGCCAGCAAAGCTGGAACACCTTTTCCCTCCTTATACATCCTTCTAACTAAATGACCAGGACCTTTAGGGGCTACCATGAAAACATCAACGTTCGGAGGAGGCTCTATCTGATGATAGTGAATAGTAAACCCATGAGAGAAGCCCATTGCAGCACCAAGCTTTAAATTATCCTTCACATATGTCTTGTAAACATCTGCTTGAACGCTATCCGGAATAAGGAACATAACTATGTCTGCAACCTTAGTAGCCTCGTCCACTTTCCTAACGTCAAATCCATCATTTTTTGCAATCTCCCAAGATCTACTCCCATTATAAAGCCCAACTACCACATCAACACCGCTATCTCTTAGGTTTTGCGCATGAGCATGCCCTTGGCTACCATACCCTAAAATCGCTACCTTTTTCCCTTTTAAAAGGGATAAGTCCGCATCCTTATCGTATAAAACTTCTGCCATAATAAAACTACCTCCTTTCAAGGCTTTCCTCAGTTATGATATCTTTAAGAGTACCACCAGGGACCATCATCGGTAAAACCTTCTCCTCTTGGGGAATAAGAAAGTTCACAACTACAGGCCCTGGTGTCTCTAAAGCCCTTTCTATCGCACCTCTAACCTGTGATGCTTCGCGGACTGTCCAGCCTTGAGCCCCTAAAGACCTCGCCAAACCTTCATAATCAGGTTCCTTTGAAAAAATCGTTTCAGAGTAACGCTTACCAAAGAATAGCTCTTGCCACTGTCTAACCATACCTAAAGCCCTGTTATTAAGTAAAAGAACCTTAACAGGCAAGTTATAGCGAGCACAGGTATCAAGCTCATGAACGGACATCATAAAACTACCATCCCCCGCAATATTAAAAACCGGCATCTCACAACCACAAGCTATACAAGCTCCCATTGCCGCAGGAAGACCATATCCCATCGTTCCAAGTCCTCCTGAAGTTATAAATCTTCGTGGTTTATTTACCTTGTAGTACAGAGCCGCCCACATTTGGTTCTGTCCTACCTCTGTAGTTAAAATAGCTTCCCCTTTGGTGATCTCCATAACAGCTTTTAATACATGTTGAGGTCTAACCTGACCAGAATATTCCAAGTCAAATCTCAGCTCCTCTTTCCAATCAGCAATTTTCTTCAACCACTCCCTTCTACGACTTATATCAACTTTACCAACAGAATCTACTATCTCCTTGATGATCTTCCTAGCATCTCCAACAAGATAAATATTCGGTCTAACATTCTTTCCCACTTCCGCAGGATCGTAATCTATATGAACTACCTTAGCTGAGTTAGCAAACTTATCAGGCCTTCCTATGCTTCTATCACTAAATCTCACACCTATAGCAACAATAAGATCGGCCTCACAAAGAGCTTTATTAGCTGCTGGAGTTCCGTGCATTCCAACCATTCCCAAAGAAAGCCAGTGTTCTTCAGGAAAAGCTCCCTTCCCCATTAAGGTCGTCGCTACAGGTATTTCAAGCTTCTCTGCCAAGTTTAGTAACTCAGTGCAAGCATTAGATATGATAACTCCACCTCCAGCTAAGATAACCGGCCTTTCACAATTCAGGATTGCCTCAATTGCTTCTGGCATCTTATCTAAATTCCAAAAACCCTCTGGATTATATCCCCTGAAGTTTAAATCCGTCCCTCTAAAAACCCCCTCCTGCCTTTGAACATCCGATGGCAATTCAACCAAAACTGGACCAGGTCTCCCTGTCTTAGCTATATAAAAAGCCCCTCTAATTGCGAAGTAAATATCACCAAACTTTTTCACTTTAAAGCTGTGTTTAACTATTGGTAAGGTGATGCCAACTATATCAGTTTCTTGAAAAGCATCCTTCCCTACAAGGGAAGTAGCTACTTGACCAACTATTGCAACAAGAGGAACAGAATCCATATAGGCTGTTGCTATACCGGTAACGAGGTTAGTACTACCTGGGCCAGAAGTTGCAATACAAACACCTACTTCCTTACTTACACGGGCATAACCATCAGCTGCATGAGCTGCAGATTGCTCATGCCTAACCAAAATATGCTTAAAGCTCTTTCTCTTATAAAGCTCATCATAAAAGGGCATTATAGCACCACCTGGTAGGCCAAAAGCTACTCTAACATTCTCAAGCTCCAAACATCTTAATACAGCCGCAGCTCCTGTCATTCTCTCCTCGCTCATGATTTTCTAACCTCCATTAAAACCAACTCTTTTCATAGCAACACTACCACTACAGGCAATTTCTCTAATTCCATAAGGTTTGAAAGCACTAATACAAGCATTTATCTTATCCTTATCACCAGTAACTTCTACAACGATTCCTTCCTCACCCACATCTATCACATGAGCTCTAAAAACATCTACAAGTTGAAACACTTCCAGCCTTTTAGCAGCATTAGCCTCAACTTTCACCAAGGATAGTCCCCTCTCAACAAAGTTTCCACTAGTTAAATCCTCAACTGCTATAACCTCTACTAACTTCCTAAATTGAGCAATAATTTGCTTTACAGCCTCATCATCCCCTTCAAAAACTATAGTAAATCTAGAGATTCCAGCACCATTTATTCTTCCAACGCTTAAACTTTCAACATTATATCCCCGTCTAAAAATCAAGCTAGCAATCCTACACAATACGCCGGGGTGATCCTCTGTCCAAATACTAATTACATGCCTCACTTCCATCCCTCCCAAAAGTCGTGTAAAAGTAAAATAAAAGGGGCGGGGGCCCCTTTCCCTTACGGCGGGGCCCCCGCCCCTTAACTACTCTCATCAGAGGAGAAACTCGGCTATACGCCGATCACCCCTGGAGGGGACCCGCGCCGCAGGCTAATAATAACTAGAACTAGAGCTATAATAACCATAAAGCCCATTGAACTGTTATAAGCCTGCATCTGCAAGTCCTCCTTCCTCCAAGGATTTGATTAGAATTTTAAACAGTAATTCTCACCTTGTCAAGAGGATTAAAAAAATTTTATTTATCAAAATTAATACATTCCTATAAATAGCCTAGTTCTCAACTTCGTATCCCATTCTATTTACTTATAAGTTTAGCATCTCACTTTTATGCTATCTTTCCTCTCTCTTTGAGAACAACAACTGCTTGTTCTACATCTGCAGTGCTACCCCAAAAGACTATAGTATTAAACTGTTGAGGGCAGTTCCCCACAATTTCTGCTGCTTTAACGTTAACAACTTTAGTAACTATATCAACAATTTCTATTATCTCAGCAACACTTCCTTGAACAAGTAACAAAGCTTCACATCCTTCCAAACCCATATCAACCCTAGGCCTCAATCTACTTTTAATTATTTCAAGACAAATATCCGTTGGCCTGAGTATCACGTGAGCCTTTACGCTCAAATATATCCCCTCTTTCCTTAGCAAGCTAATATATCATCTATCCTTTTTTTTAACTCAATCAAACCAAACCCGGTCAAAGCTGAAACCTCGAATACTTCTTTGACACCTGCATCTCTTAAAAACTTCCTTGCCAAATCTATTTTCAGCTCTTTACCGTCGTAAAGCAGATCTATCTTATTTATAACTCCTAAAGCAACTGCACGTAAAACCTTAGATATTCCTGAAGGAAAAGGCTTAGGATCCACAGCATCCACAACGAGAAGAACAATCTTCGCCTTTGATGAAAACACTATTAAGGCATTATAAAATCGAGGTATATCCAGAAATTCACCAGGAGTATCTATTGAAAAAGCATCGACATCGACGCTCTCAGTTTTTTTTACCCTCTTATTCCTTAACCCCAATTTCTCTAAAAGCGTAGTTTTTCCAACACCTGTGCTGCCTATAACCATCACTCTTTTCTTCATGAAGACGTCACCTTCGCAGGGAAAAAACCAAGTACTTCATGCAAAAATTTCACCACATTATAAAGGGCCACTTCTACCGAGGAAACATCTCCACTTATAATTACACAACCAGTAAACCTATCAACAAACTCGATATGAACAGCAGCCGTTTTAGAGGCTATATCAGCAGCTATAATAGCTCCCTCACCGGGAGTTATAGTCATAATGCCAATAGCACCTTTGTTGTCAATACCTATTCTGTCACAAATATCGTCACGTGGATTTCTTATAATATGGGCTAATGTTACCTGTTTACCAGGAACATATTCCTGGACTATACGTTGCTTCCCATTACTATTTAAGAGCTTTTTAACTTCATCCGTCACGCTGATAACACCCCTTAAGATATTTATCAAATAGGGGTGTTGTCCTTTCTAGAACAACACCCCTACACTAACTAAAACAGGTTAAAAATTATAAATAAAATCTAAACGTGAATATATACTAGATCACATCACTTACCTTTGGAACCGAAAATCATATTAGCTACCATAACTGCCGTTATACCAGCAGTAAGCTTTCCAACTATCATAGGGAAAATCATCTCTTTTGCTACACCTGCAGTAAAGCCCAGATGATCTCCGAATGTAAAAGCTGCGCTCACCGCAAAAGCACAGTTAAGAATCTTTCCTTTTTCATCCATTCTATCTAAGATCTGAAACATAGGAATATTATTAGCCAATGTAGCTACAAAACCAGCAGCAGCAAAGTCATTAACACCTAATCTCTTTCCAACAGCCATAAGAGGCTTATTGAAAACCGTCGTAAGAAACTTAACTAAAGGAAATGCGCCCGCAAGCATTATCGCTATAGAGCCAATAATCTGTATACCATCCCATATAGGAGCCATACCAGGAATCACAACTACTCCTGTAAGGGTCTCAATGATAGCCGATGCTAATCCCACAGTGATAACAGCTACTATGAATACCCCAAATTTTTTGAATCCAGCTATCATTTTTTCCGGAATAAGCCACAAACCTATAGCTATAAGTGCAGCTACTATGATTATAGGAACAAGATTAGAAAGAACCATAGAAATTGGAAAACCAGCTGTTAAGCCTCCAGCCAAGCATCCCAAAGGTATAGTTATCATCCCAGCAAGAATTCCCTTAGCTAAAGGTGTACGATCTTCTGGCTTTATTATTCCCAAAGCCACCGGTATTGTGAAAACTATCGTTGGACCCATCATAGCACCTAGTATTAGACCTGCGAATAACCCAGCTTCCTTTGTAAGGGCTAATTGCATAGCTAAGGGATACCCACCCATATCATTAGCTAGAAGTGTAGTAGCAAACATCGCAGGATCTGCACCTAACGCAGTATATATAGGAACAACAACAGGCCTTAATATCTTTGCCAAAACAGGTGCAAGCGAAACAACACCCACCATAGCTAAAGATAAAGCTCCCATCGCGTTAAATCCCTCTTCGAACTTCTCTCCATAACCAAAACGATTACCTAATATCCTATCTATTGCTCCCAGTGCCATGAAAAAAACCATTATATTAACTATCCACTGATTTATCGCTTCCACCGATCCTCCCCCCTTACCGACATCTTTTACTAATTCTCCTTAACCTTCTTCCAGCTTAGGCAAAATAAGCTCTACCTCAGGATGCGGTCTCGGAATGACATGAACTGCTATGAGTTCTCCCACACGCTTAGCAGCAGCTGCTCCTGCATCAACAGCCGCTTTAACTGCCCCAACATCACCTCTAACCATAACTACTACAAGTCCTCCCCCCACATGTTCTTTGCCTATCAAGGTAACATTTGCTGCCTTAACCATTGCATCGGCAGCCTCTATTGCACCAACCAAACCTTTAGTTTCAATCATTCCAAGAGCTATTTGTGTCGACATAAGCACACCTCCTCTCCACTGCTTTAAAATTACTTAGCTAAATAAGAAATAATAACCCCTCTCTCAATTCACCCCCTTTCTGTATGTAGGTCTTAACCTTCAAGCTCAACCTTTTTAACCCTCTCGCCTTCAAACAGTTTGATAACCCGTTTAACTATTTCATCAACAACACTTTTATCTTTAACACCATACTCAGCACACAGTGCCGAAACTATATTAGGAAACTCACTGGTTTCCACATAGATAAACTTTATACCTAAGCTCCTCGCTAAGTCCATAACACCGGGAGGGATTATAAGGTTTCTGCTAACAATCATACTTTTACTGCCTCCATAGTAACATTTCTCCACGTCCTGTTTTGAAAGAATCTTTTTACCCATATATTCACCTCCCCGAAACCTATATCAAATTGACAAGTACATACTCCGATATATAAGGTATGATTGAAAAAGTAAGTATCATCCCCTCTCCAGCAATTCTATCTCTACCAGCATTAATAGCAGCTTCCACAGCACTAACATCCCCTATCATAGTTACAAAGGACTTTCCCCCTATACCTATAGCTGGTCTAATCTCAAGTAAATGGATATTCCCTGTTTTTACAGCAGCATCAGCAGCATATATACATGCTGTAACAGTAAAAGTCTCTATAACCCCCAATGCCCAATGAGTTTTAAAATCTTTTGGAGCAGCAATTTCAGTCATTCCCTCTAAAGCCCTGAGAACCTCTTCATGGACTCCCGAAATAACCACAGCATCTGCCTTATACTCCCTTACAACATCTACTCCACGATCAACAGAACTATTAACAGCCGCCACATCTCCACCCACCATCACTAGAAATTTTCCGGGACATATAGTCTTCGCAACATACAGCTTCACTGGTGCGACCTTCACCATTGCATCGGCAGCTTCTATTCCCTTAGCTATACTTATACTCTCTAATATTCCTAGTGCCTTACCCATTCTTTCTCTCCCCTTTTATCACTACCGCCTCATCCGAAACAGAAATAACTTTACCTGATATACTAGCATGAACATTAACTCCAAGCTTACCCTCTGGTACTTTTCCTAAAACATCACCTTCAACTACATAATCCCCAACTGAAACAATAGGAGTCGCCGGAACCCCAATGTGCTGCTTCATCAAAATGGTAACTTCCTTTGCCTCAATTCTATCCTCTAAAAGAGGAGCATAGCGATCAAATTCATAAATACCTATCCTCATCATTAACCTCTTAGTAGGAACCTTCCTATATTCTCTATCCTCTCTTACAACTATATCAGCTTTAGGTGGATACCTAACTCCTTCCTGAATAAGCTTAGCCTTTATGTATTGATTAACTCTTCTTGGAGATAAAAGTTGAGGGCAAGAGTATGCTTCGCAAACACCACATTCAGAACATAACAAAGCACTCTTTCTAACCTCTATTCCCATATCAAAAGCCATAGAAATCATAATTCTATGAGGCTCCAAATCATGTCCTAAAAGATAACGAGGACATTGATCGGTACAGTATCTGCATTGTATGCAACAAGTACGTGCTCTTTTTAGAATATAATCAAGAGGAGCAGTAAACTGAGAAACCGCCGGGTGCCCCTTTTCAAAAATAAGTATTCCCCCTGTAGTTTTGGTAACTGGCACATCTGGAGATATTACTCTACCTGTCATAGGACCTCCTTCTATCAAAACCTTTCCATCGTAATTAATACCAATAATATCAAGAACCTCTTTCACTTTAATCCCCACAGGAACCCTGACAGTAACAGGATTTCTCACATCGCCACCAATAGTTATAAACTTATCAATTACAGGTGCTCTTTCTACAAAAGCCCTATACACGTTATATATAGTCTCTACATTGTTTACTACGGCTCCCACCATTATCGGAATACCAGCAGCTGGTACCGGTCTCCGAAGAATTTCATAAACCAGTACATGTTCATCACCTTCTGGATAGTAATCCCCACATTCAAAAATATCAAAGGCATAATTACGCTCACTCAATGAGTCTTTAATTAACTTCACTATTGATGAATACTTACCTTTAAGGGCTATTACTCCCCTCTTAGCCCCAACATAATCCACAAGTATCTTAAACCCCTCAAGAAATTGGAAAATCTTCTTAGCCAGCAGTTCTTTAGTAACCCAAAGGAGAGGCTCACACTCTGCACCGTTAGCAATATACTCATTAATACCCTCTTTCCTGAGCTTTGCATATGTGGGAAACCCTGCACCCCCTGCTCCTACAACACCCATCTCTTGCAGAATCAAAGCCAAGTCTTCCAAAGCTCTCACTCCTAAATCAAATCTACTTAACATCCATAGAATCTACTATTCCCACAACAGCAGCATCCACAGGTATTTCCTCGCCCGTAGATATCTTTCTCGCAGAACTTCCCGTGGTCACTATAACTAACTCTCCTACACCAGCTCCTATAGTGTCCACCGCAACGAAAGCCTCCCCTATCTCACGCTGATACTCATCTATCTGCTTAACGATAAGAAGCTTATAACCCTGTAGACTTTCCTCTTTACGAGTAGCCCAGATACTTCCAACAACCTTCGCTATTAACACCTATCCCATCCTCCTAACTACTTCTATCTTTTTGTCTCGTATAATATCAGCAGCCAATGGGGTAATTAAAGAGCAAGAATCGATGATTATCTTGGAGCACCCCATCGATACAACACCGTTTACAGTTTCAGATGTTAAGACTCTGCCCTCAAAAATAAACTCTTTTTTCTTAACGCCCTCACTTAGGCCAGACTTACTAATCTCTACAGAAGATTTACCATTTTCTAAACACAATGATACTTCCTCAACTTTACAGAGGATTACTCCCAGTTTAACAAGTTTCTTGGCTATCTCTTCTAAAAGGAAAGCGTAATCAGTACTTACCCCTTCAGTGCTTAACGATTCACAGACAGCTATTACTTTCTTACCCATAATTAAAGCGCAAGCAGCTATTTCACTTGCTAGACAATCTCTTATACCCCAAGCTATCTTAGCAGCCGTATTTTGAGTAAGCGTCGGGAAAATCACAACTTTAGCCTCATTTACCTCTTCATAGAAGCGCTCTTCATTAAGCAAGTCAACCTCAAGTCTTGACCTCACCTCAGAAAACTGCTTCATTCTCCTTGCAGACTCAGAAAAAGCAACAACTAATTGGAATCTCTCCTTAAGCTTCAAAAGTTCATCTATTGCTTTTTCAATCAATCCAGGTGCTCCAGTAAACACCACTATTACCTTTTCTTTAGGAGAAACTTCTTTCTTTAATTTCTTTAAAACCTCATTAACAATTTCTTCAACTATAATCTTCTTATCCTCAGCTTTTAGCGATACCATGTCATTCCTCACCTCCTCAGGCAGCTAAGAGCTATGCCCAAGGGAGTAACAAATAATGGATTTCTAGGCTTCCATACAGCAAGACCAAGCTCCTGGGATATTATATCCTCAATGCCTTGCAAACACGCAGTTCCTCCCACTAAATAAACGCATTCAACTTCAAAGCCATTTAAATGTCTATGAATAATGCTCGCTACTTTCTGTACAACTGGCTTAACAATCATAAGTACGTCTTTTGCATTCTTTGGATCCTTTTTATACTCTTCCGCCTCCTCAAAGCTAATCTTTAAAGCTCCAGCTATGACTAAAGAGAAGTGAGTCCCCCCTGTAGGTTCATCAGCTGTATAAATAACCTCACCATTATTAACCACAGCTATACCCGTTGTGCCTCCCCCAACATCAACTATTACCCCATCTTTCACTCCCAAGACATAATTTGCAGCCGTAGGTTCATCTATCATCCTTATAACTTCAAAGCCAGCACCCTCAGCAACATAAAAGTGAACCTTTTCAACCGCTTTACCCGTACCTGGAGGAAAAGCAGCAGCAGCTTTTCTTAATTCAACGCCAAGTTTCTTTTCTAATTCCGATTTAAGACTCCTTACAATCCTAACCGCTCCAGTAAAGTCCACTACAACGCCATCTCTAACAACCTCAGCGAATCTATAAGCGCCAGCTACTGGGTTACCATTAGAATCTACTACTGTCACCACAACATAAGCCGTCCCTAAGTCTACACCAGCAAAGAGCTCTCCTTTCCATGCTAATGGAGATTTTATTGCTTCATCCATTAAAGCCAATAAGCTTTCAGCATTTTCAGGAGAAAAGGAAGACATACTTATATTCCCCCCACCTCCATGTAAACTATATCACCTGTCTTAACCCCCAACGCATTAGCTTCCTCTACATCGAGATGACATTCTAAAGCATAATTTTCACTAACTCTAACTAATACTCCACCTAAAACTCCACATCTTATACCTTTCTCAAATCGTATTCTCACTATATCACCATCTTTAACCCCTAAAGATCTAGCCTCTTCAGGTTTCATATGAATATGCCTTTGAGCGACTATTACTCCTTCCTCAAGCTTAATTACACCAGCCGGTCCTATAATATATATTCCAGGAGTTCCCTTAAGCTGGCCTGAATCCCTAACTACCGGCTCAACACCTAGGTGATAACAATCGGAAATTGAGACTTCAACTTGACAACTCTTTCTAACAGGTCCCACTATCCTAACGTTATCTATCATTCCCTTAGGACCTAACAATTTTACAGTTTCATTTGCAGCAAATTGTCCCGGTTGCCTAAGATAAGCTTTCACCGTTATTTTATTCCCCCCAAAAAGTATCTTCTCCGCATCCTCAGATATATGAACATGTCTATTGGAAACACCAACTATCACAGGTACTCTTCTTTCCCAAGCTAAAATCTCTTCGACTATTTTTTTTACGAGTTCCTCCCCAAAATCCGCCATGTTTTATCCTCCTTTTGGATACCTGCCAGCTCGTAACCAACACATCATTACATACAAAGCGCTGCTAAGTCTATTAAAGGCTATCAGTATATCCTCCCTCTTAACCCCTTCAAATTCATCATAAAATGCTTCACATGCGGCTATCTCACACTCTCTTATCTGTGTTCTAATCAAGTTCAAATAAGCCATAACCTCTCCATTCTCCCAAGATGGAATAAAGTGATCTATTCCTATAAACTTCCTAGGATGGTGTGAAATATCTCTAATATCCGACCATGATAAACCAAACAATTTAAATTCTTCTAAAGGCTCACCTAAAACCTCAGCTCTTAGTATCTTCCTAACTATAGATAAAACCTCTTCCAAGTGACTAACAACTTGTGGGAAGCCAGCCTTTGCTATTTGTGTTTGAGCCAGAATAATATGGGCCTCTAAAGAGTCTATTTTCCCCCTCAACTTAATTCTTGGGTGGCTTTTAGAAACTAACTTATTACCACTTAAGTGAGTAAAGTGCTCTGGCTTCTCATCAACCCCTAACCCTGCACTTAATAACTCAAATCTCGCCTTAGCCTTAGGTTCTTCTTTCTTTTTCTCCGGCTCTTTTTCCTCAGTAGATTCCGCTTCCCCGTAAACAATTTCGATCTTATTTTCATTAAGATAACTCAAAGCTGCCGGCGTAATTATCGTACCTGGCGGCACCACAAAGCGCCGCACAGGCCCCCTTTTTCTTAACTCGTTTCTTAACTCTATTTCTGTGAGAACTTTCAATATCATCTACCTCCCAGGATCAAAAGCTAAGTTGTTGAACCGGCTTCTTCCTCCCCTTTCTTAAGCTTAGGAAGTATGTACTCAACCTCGGGATGAGGCCTGGGAATAACATGAACAGAAACTAACTCACCCACCCTTGCAGCGGCTGCAGCTCCAGCATCTGTTGCAGCTTTAACAGCACCTACATCGCCCCTAACCATCACAGTTACATAACCTCCTCCTATCTTTTCCTTACCTATAAGCGTCACATTCGCAGCCTTCAACATAGCATCAGCAGCTTCTATTGCTGCTACAAGCCCTCTTGTTTCTATCATACCGAGGGCTATCTGATTAACTGCCATTTAAAATCCCCTCCTTTCACACACTAAAAAATTAATAAATATATATCTTTCAAGATAACCTCTTAATTACTTCCTCAACAATACGCCTTACCAACTCTGGATCTAACCTCTTTTCAGAGATTGAGATCCCACCCTTAAGGTATGTTTCCAATTCCTCAACCGTCCTGACAGGATAAGCAAGTCTTTTTATATTCATTAAATGCTGTGGTCCTATATTATCAGAAGTGATATTACCACCTAATGTTCCACAACCAAGCGTTAGGGATGGAGGTAAACCACTCGTTCCACCTATAGCTCCAAAAACTCCTGGTTGATTCACCAATATCCTAAAAGCCGGCTTTTCAAGAGCGAATTTCATAATTATCTCCTCATTACGAGAGTGAATACACAATGTATGCCCCATTCCCCCAGCTTCTAATATTTTTACACAAAGTTTACATGCCTCTTGCCAGTTACCTACCTCGTAAAAGGCTATAACTGGACTGAGCTTTTCTTTTGAAAGTGGATACTCTTTGCCGGCTCCATCAAGAGGAACAACCAAAACCCTCGTATTCTTAGGTACCGGTATACCCGCTGCCTCAGCTATGTAACAAGCAGATTTCCCAACCACAGCTGGATTAAGAGTCCCATCACTTCTAAACATATATTTCTCAAGTCTATAAGCTTCATCGGGCCTTAAGAAAACACCCCCCAATTTTTCAATCCAAGATTTAACCTCAGAAGCGTTTGAATGCTCACAGATTATAGCTTGTTCCGCAGAACATATGGTACCGTTATCGAAAGTCTTACTATCTATAATACATTTAACTGCAGTTGGAACATCAGCACTTGCCTCTATATAGGCAGGTACATTACCAGGACCTACCCCATAAGCGGGCTTACCAGCGCTATAAGCAGCCTTCACCATCTCAGCTCCACCAGTAGCTAAAATTAGACTCACATCTGGGTGCTTCATAAGAGCCTGAGCAGCCTCTAACGTTACTGTACTTAAACACCCCAGAATCCCTTCCGGCGCTCCAGCTCTTACAGCAGCCTTGTGTAAAATTTCAACAGCCTTACCGGTACATTCAATAGCACGCGGATGAGGACTAAATACCACCGCATTTCTTGCCTTAACAGCTATAAGGGATTTATATATAACTGTAGAAGTTGGATTTGTTACCGGTGTTAAAGCAGCTATAACTCCCACAGGCTCAGCTATTTCATAGATACCCTTTTCTTTATCAATATTTATGACTCCCACAGTCTTCATATCTTTTATATGGTCATAAACTGCTCTAGCAGCAAATAAATTTTTGATAATCTTATGCTCGTATACTCCAACTCCCGTCTCTTCCGCTGCAAGCTTAGCAAGCCAATCGGAAGCTTTTATGGCCTCCATAGCCATGGCCTCTACAATTCTATCCACCTGTTCCTGAGAGAAGTCCTCTACAACCTTTTGAGCTTTCTTTGCCTGTATAACAAGATCTCTAACCTCCTGTAGAGCAAGGAGATCTTTATCAATATTCCTCATCTTTCCTCTCACCTCCCCTTCTCTTAGCAACATTAACTAAGAGCTTAAGAAGATCCGGTTTCTTCAAACGATACATACCTGTTCTGTCTATCAATTCACCACCTATAACTCTAAGTATCGCCCTCAGCTTATTAACTCCATAGTCATATATAGGTACTCCCTCCTTAATAAGATCACTTTTCCCAGCCGCTCTAAGTAAGTCAACAATAATACCGGTTAGCTGTGTTAACTCTTCCTTTATATCCAAGGTTTTACAAGCTATCTTTTCAGTCTTTCCAGATTCCTGATGGATCTTCTCCTTCCCATCTACAGGTCTTCTAAAGGTATCTCCCACACGACCATCTATTATTCTTAAAACCTGTTGATCTAAGCGTGGTATAACATGAAAGCTGATTACCTTTCCAACTTTTAAGGCAGCTTTAACCCCTGCTTCAATAGCAGCATTAACAGCTCCCACATCCCCACCTATTATGACTGTAACAAGTCCTCCTGTCACGAATCGACAAGCTAACAGCTCCACCTGCGCAGCTTTTAAACTCGCATCAGCAGCCTCTATTGCAGGAACAAAGCCTATAGTCTCTATCAAACCTATAGCTAAAGCAGACATAAATGTCTCACTTCACTTAGTAGCGTTTGGGTTCCCTAGCCACCTCTATAACAGCAGCAGCAAAAGCATCACAAGCAGCTTTGCAAGCTGACTGAGTTCCAGTAAGATGACCTCCAGCAAAGTTTGTCTCTGTAGGAGGCCCAAAGAACGATGTCATTCTAACCTCCGCAGCCTTGATAGCAGCGTCCAAAGCATACATAGCCTCTAAAGGTGGAGCTATAAGGTAAGCTAATGGGCTTCCCTCAGGAATGTTATTAATTTTAGAGAGATAAGATCCTGTTCTAGATATAGTTTGGGCATAAAATGCTATAGTTCCCTCCTCATTAGCTGCCCAGAAACAAGCCTCTTCCTCTATCATTGCTATAGCAGCATCTAAACCGCTTCTAACCTCTGCAGGATTAGGACCAGCCAGAATTCCTATAAACTCTCCAGATAATGGCCCAGAAGCGTGAGCCGATCCTGCATAAAAAGAACGAGCATACACAACTTCGACATCCGCTTTCTTAGTTGCTTCATCAACAGCAGTATAACCCACATCGTCTATAGTACAGGTTAGCATACCTATACTTCTTTGATGGGGTTTAAGTTTCAAAGCCTCTTTCATAAACTCATTAACATTAGGAATAATCCTAACAGCCAAAACCTTTGCTCTTACTGGTCCAAAACCGTACACTTCTCATCCCCCCTATCCCTAAAATTAACCCTCCATAGCAGCCAACTTAACACCGCTCATCTTAGCATCATAAATCTTTTTAACTATACTAGCTACATGAGCACCAGCCTCTATAGGGGATAAACCTCTATCATGAATATTAGATACTAATGTTCTATCAGACTCTATGGTGCTCTTGTTAGGTCTGTAACACATGTAAGCACTCATGCTCTTTGCAGTTACAAGCCCAGGTCTCTCACCAATCAACTCGACCAGAACTTCTGGCTGCAATAGTTCCCCTATTTCATCCATTATTGCTACTCTCCCATATTTAACAAAGAATGGGGTCCCTAAACTTAAACCATATCCTTTAATAGCACTATAAAATGATGGTAAAAAATCTCTTATATTAGCCTCTATAGCAGTAGAACTAAGACCATCCACGACTATAAGTTGAACCTGGGGATTCTTCTGACAAGATGCCAAGATCTTCTCTTTCGCCTCAGGAGAAAGCTTTCTACCCAAATCTGGACGAGTAAGATGCTCATCCTTATCTTTAACCATGGTCTGAACCGTAAACATGCCAAGCTCCTCTATAAGCTTAGGATCAACTTCTTTCATAACCGCATCTTTTGCAGCTGCTAAATCCATCCTAAACCTTAACCAAGGTTCTAACTTATATCTCGCACCTACCCTCCATAAGCCTATTCTTGCCGGAGTGGTAGACTTTATCCTCTTTAGACCTTCGGGATCGACCGCATTAGGAACTAAACACCACTCTTCCATCTTTATATCAGCCAAATCTGGTAAGCAAGCCTCCTCTACAGAAGATAACCCTTCCTTTTCTTTCCCTGAGGATACCGTTGTTACAGGAGCCTTTCCTCGCTGCGAAAGCTCCTTTATTACACTCTCCACTATCTCCCTTAATTCCTTTTCTGTTATCATCCCGCTCCCTCCTCTCACTTTTTAAGGAATATACTGGGATCCCCAGCCTTCAGCGTAAGCTTTCCTTCCTCCATCAATCCCATCTCTTCCATCCACTTTTCAAACTCAGGAGCAGGTCTAAGATTAAGAATCTCTCTTAAAGCAACAACATCATGATAACTGGTACACTGATAATTCAACATTATGTCATCTCCCATGGGAACACCCATAAAGTAATTACAGCCCGCAGCCGTAAGGAGCACAGCAAGATTTTCTACATCATTCTGATCTGCCTTCATATGGTTAGTGTAACAAGCGTCGCACCCCATCGGAATTCCCGTGAGCTTACCCATAAAATGGTCCTCCAGACCAGCTCTTATAACCTGTTTACTATCGTAAAGATATTCAGGTCCTATGAAACCTACCACAGTGTTAACAAGAAGCGGGTTGTATCTCTTAGCCAAACCATAACAACGAGCCTCTAAAGTAACTTGATCCGCACCATGGTGCGCCTCAGCTGATAATTCTGACCCTTGTCCTGTCTCAAAATACATGTAGTTAGGCCCTTTAGCTGTACTATGCTTCTTAATGAGCTCATAAGCCTCATCTAACATTTCTACATTAATACCAAACGCTTCATTCGCCTTCTGAGTTCCACCAAGGCTTTGGAAAACCACCCCTACCGGAGCCCCCTGCCTTATACACTTCATCTGAGTAGTAACATGCGCTAAAACAGCATGTTGAGCAGGTATCTTCCATTTTTCTATAAACTCATAAAGAGCACAATATAACCTCGTAACGCTTTCTACCTCATCGATACAAGGATTAATGCCTATTACAGCATCACCTATACCTAAACTAACACCCTCCATTACAGCAGCCATTATTCCCTCAACACTATCAGTAGGATGATTTGGTTGGAGTCTTGCTGAAAGCGTTCCAGGTAAACCTAGCGTAGTGTTACACCTACCTATTCTTCTTATCTTCGCCGCTCCATATATAAGATCTAAATTAGAACTTATTTTTGTAACCGCAGCAACCATCTCGCTCGTCAAACCTAGGCTAATGTATTCGATATCTGCAGATGTTGTATTATGATCAAGTATAAACTCTTTTAATTGTCCAACAGTCCAGGATTTGATCTTGTTATACACATGTTCATTAACCTGATCTTGGATAACCCTTGTAACCTCGTCCTCCTCATATGGAACCACAGGATTATTCCTTAAATCTTCTAACGTCAAATTAGCAAGAACATACTTTGCTGCAATTCTCTCTTCCTCAGAATGAGCCGCTATCCCTGCCAATATGTCTCCTGACTTCTCCTCATTAGCCTTCGCTAAAACCTCCTTAACATCCTTGAACTTATAAATCGTACCTTTAACCTTCGCCTTAAGAATCATGCCCGCCCCCCCTTTCTTATTTATGTTGAAAAACAAGTGTCTTCATAACTACTGGTATAACAGCCCCACCATAAAGAGGCTTTCCTATGTCCACATAATCACCCTCTCCTAAAGATATTTCATCAACAACTACTATATTCCACCCGCTACCCAAAATATCCTTTAACACAACACCCATAGCCTTTCCGATGTCATCTTCACACAAAATCACAACAGGTATTCTTACTCCTATAGACTTATATGCTAAAGCAATTGCAGTAGCTATTTTATTTAAATCCTCAAACCTGCGGACTACTCCTTTAGGAATGGCTATCGCTAATATTGAATGACCTTCTACAGTTGTAAAAGTAAAAAACTTTCCCACCAATTCTTTTTTAATGCTTTCAATATCATCGAAGAGACTATCTAAGGTTACAACAGGGACATTAACAAGTGGTAAAATATCTGAGCTCGTATAAAATATAGTAGAACCGCTTAATTCTGTCGTATGCACCCCTGCACCTATCACAGTAGCATATATAGTTTCATAGGGCTTAATAACATCAAGCGGGAAGTTAACCAATAAAAGCCTAAGCTCATTGGCTAAAAACGGACCTAAATCACCGTATTTCAGAAGTTCACTATCTAAGGAATTATTAACATCATAAAAGAGCCTTCCTACACCACCTGAAAACATGAAGCTATCAGCTTTTACCCCATCCCTCGGCAACTCACCTATAGCAGCCTTCGCAGCTATAGGATCAGATTCTCCTACAATAATATTTAAAAGCGCAGATGCTAGCCTTTTTGCTATACGCCTAATATCGAAGATAGATAAATAAATTCCTTGTTTTATTGATATTCCTAAATCTTCACATACAGCCCAACCTATCTCAGTCCAACTTACAACTTCCTGACTATACTCTTTAAACTTTATAACCCTGCTTCCTATATTTGCACAAAAAGTACTTTTAAGCTTACCATTAACAAATATCGCCGCGTTTGTTGTCCCTCCACCTATATCAATATTACAAATCGTCTTATTCCTATCGCGAGAAAAATGAGCTGCACCCGACCCAATCCCTGCAAGATAAGCCTCAAGATGTGGACCAGCGATAGCTACCACAAAAGTTCCAGCTAACGAAGACAAAGCCCGTGCAACCATCTCCGCATTCTTCTTTTTCGCGGTTTCACCTGTTATAATAATAGCTCCCGTTCTTACTTCTTCCGCTTTCACAAGAGCTTTTTCATACTCACTCCGAACTATACCAACTAGCTTATCAAAATCTATAACATCAATATCAAGCAATGGAGTGAAATACACAGGGCTCCTGTAGATTATCTTTCTACCTATAATCTTGATCTTAGGAACTACAAACCCAGCTGCTATATTATCTATTTGTAGTCTACTAAGCACAAGAGAGGTTGTAGTTGTACCAATATCAATACCTACACTCAATATTTCCTCAATCACAGTACCTTTCCCTTCATGCAGACACACTAATAGAGAGATTAATAACCACTCTTACACTAACCAGGAGGATTAATACTTCATTGCTCTAATACGGTCTTTTGAGGAAAATTAGAAGAGAATACTCACCCACTCCCCCACCTTATACACCAATTAGTAATTTTAGTATAACCTTAAAACTAGTTTTCTGTCAAGAGCCTTAATGCTAAAACTAAGCATTATTTTAAGTTATTACTATTCCTATTAAAGCCATTATTTTTAATACTCACTTAGAATACATTATTAAAACATAATTATTTCCACGGTCAATTCTTCCATATGCTATAATACCTTTTGTGTAAAAGCTACTCATGGGAGGTGAACACTAAAATGACAACTCCTTTCAATTATATTTTTGGCTTTAGGGCTACACCTCTAAAGTTTGGTGTAGGAGCTACTGAACTACTAGGTAAAGAAGCCAAAAAACTAGGGGTTAAAAATGCGCTTATAATAGCAGATAACCTGGTATATGAGAAAACAGATGTCATTAAGAGAGCTATAGAATCCTTAGAAAAGGAAGAGATAAAGTATGATATATGGAAGGAGTTAAAGGGAGAACCAACTGAAGAAGATGTTGATAAAGCCTTAGATTATGTTAAAGGAAAGGACTTTGATGGATTCATTGGGATAGGCGGTGGAAGCGCTATTGATCTAACAAAAATCGTAGATGCTTGCTATACTCACAAACCGCAAAGCTTTAAAGATTATCTTGCAAAACCATATGGAAAAGGAGAACCTATACCGGGACCGATAAAACCCCTTATAGCCATTCCAACAACATCTGGAACAGGTAGCGAAACCACAAGAGCTGCTGTAATAATAGTTGAAAATGCTAAAGCTACAGCTTATGATGACTTTATAGCCCCAAAATTAGCTATAGTAGATCCATTAAATACAATAACGATGTCTCCAAAAGTCACTGCTGGTACAGGAATAGATGCTTTCACTCATGCTTTAGAGGCCTACTTAGCAAAACCTACTCATCTTATACCCCCTGGCTCAATAGTCACTGGCTCTAACTTACTTGTGGACATCGTATCAGAAAAAGCAATAGAGCTCATAGGTAAAAGCTTAAGAGTAGCAACCTGGGATGGGAAAAACTTAGACGCAAGGAGCGATATGGCTTTAGCTGCTTATTTAGCAGGCATTGCCTTTGATAGCGCAGGACTTCATGTTATACACTCTATCGGACAAGCAATAGGAGCAATAAAGGGTATATCCCACGGAATATCAGTAGGACTTTTCGCACCTGCCTTCCTGGAGGTTGTAGCTCCAATATGCCCAGAAAAGGTAGCAAAGGTAGCAGAACTTTTAGGTAAAAGGACAAGGGGGTTAGATAAGATTGAGGCCGCGATGTTAGCTTCCGAAGCTGTTAGAGAGTTACTTAGGGATATAGGTTTCCCAAACGGCCTCTCTGAGTTCGATATCAAAGAAAATGACATATCTAAATTTGTTGAAGAATCGGTTAGACGACCAAGGATAAACTCACCTATAGCGATAACACCTGAATTAGCAAAAAACATAATAACTAAATCGATAAAAATATGGTAGAAAGGGAGAATAAAAGTTTAATATTAGGATTAGATGTAGGTGGAACTCACGTAGATGCAGTTGTACTAGAAGGGAAAAGGGTTATAGATAAGGTTAAGATACCTATAGAAAGCGATGACCTTTTTGAACCAATATGGACTGCCTTATTAAAACTTATAAAAGATAAGAAAGATTCTATTTCCCAAATAAACTTAAGCACTACAGTAGCAACAAATGCGATAGCTCAGGATAAACTTGAACCAGTAGGTATGATTATAGAAAGCGGACCAGGTGTTGATCTTTCACATCTAACAGTTAAAGGTGGAGTTTTCTTCATCTCAGGATATATAGATCACAGGGGGGTAGAAATAAAACCCTTTAACACTAACGAAATATTTCTTGCAAAAAATCTATTTAAAAGCAAAGGGATTAACCTTTGTGGAGTCGTAACCAAATTCTCCGTAAGAAATCCCTCTCACGAAATAAAAATATGGGAGCTACTCAAAAATGATTTTGAATTCATAAGCTTAGGACATAAACTTTCCGGAAAGCTCAATTTCCCAAGGAGAATTAATACAACATATTTGAATTCAGCAACCTATCCAAGCTTTAAACGCTTTTACAAGGGAATAATAGAAGCTCTAGAAAAGGAAAAAATAAAGACTCAGGTTAACATTCTTAAAGCTGATGGAGGAACGGTTGAGCTCGAAACCGCTAAAGACTACCCAGTTTATACAATTCTATCTGGACCAGCAGCAAGTATATTAGGAGCTTTAGCCTTAGGTGTACCTAAAGAGGATGGGATAATCATAGACATAGGAGGCACGACCACAGATATAGCTTTTGTAATTCAGGGTATCCCAATGCTTGAACCCTTTGGCATAAAAATAGGAGATTACAATACCTTAGTAAGAGCCTTATATAGCTTCTCCATAGGTTTAGGAGGAGATAGCGCAATAAAGATTATTAAAGGAAAGTTAAAAATAGGACCGGAAAGGGAGGGATTTCCTAAAGCATTGGGAGGCCCATCCCCCACACCAAGCGATGCTATGATAACTTTAGGGCTCCTAGATTTGGGAAATAAAGAGCAAGCTATAAAATCTATAAAAGATATATCTATTATCCTGGGCTTAGATACAAAGTCATGTGCAGAACTTATACTAAAGGAAATGGTAGGATCGATTAAAAAGGCTGTTGAAAAAGCTTTAGATAGCATAAATAATAAGCCAATTACTACAATCAAAGAGTTACTTTATGGTAAAAAGATTTCACCAAAATTTCTTTTCCTTATTGGAGGGCCAGCTAAAGCACTCGCACCCTTTTTAAAAGAAGAATTCGGGGTTCCTTGTTATGTTCCAAAACTTTACGATGTAGCCAACGCCCTAGGAGCAGCACTTGCCAAGAAGACCTTCGAAATCAATTTGTTCATCAACACAGCTGATGAAATTCTATCTGTTCCTGAACTTGGAATTTGCAAAAAGATAAATAAGAGCTTTACCTTTGAGGAAGCTCAAAAACTTTCCTTAAGTCTCCTAAGAGAATGGGCTCTCTCGAAAGGTATGAGAGAGGAAGAATTTGAAAGTGAAATAATTGAAAGTACCAGTTTTAACATAGTAAGGGGGTTTTACACTTGTGGGAAAAACATAAGGATAAAAGCTCAAATAAAACCAGGTTTGCTTTTCAGTTTGGGAGAGATCGAAAATGCTTAAATCTCAAAATAGATTAGCTTTGGTATTTTTCCCGGCCTTCGATTGGGCCATAACCCCAACGCATCCAGAAAGGGAAGAGAGACTTCTATATACATGGGATCAAATCCTCGAAGAAGGAATTCTCGACATTAACGGAATCGAAGTCTACAACCCAACAATTGCTACAGAGAAGGATATCCAAAGGGTCCATTTTTGCATACCAGATGTAAGATCAAGAGTTCCACAACCCCACCTGATATCTGCAGGAGGAGCTATAAAAGCAGCAGAATTGGTACTTAAGGGGGAAGCGGATAAAGCTTTTGCAATGGTAAGACCACCAGGTCATCACGCTCAAAGAGTGGTTTGGGGAGACAGGGGTTTTTGCATAATAAATATAGAAGCCGTTATGATAGAAAATATAAGACAGCGCTTCGGACATAAAAGAGTAGCTATTGTAGATACAGATTGTCATCATGGAGATGGAACCCAGGATATATATTGGAACGACAGAGATACTCTCTATATATCTATACACCAAGACGGAAGGACTCTTTATCCAGGAACAGGCTTTCCCGATGAACTTGGTGGACCAGCTGCGATAGGCTATAACATAAACATCCCTCTTCCGCCAGGAACCGGAGAGGAAGGATTCCTATATGTGCTAGATAATCTTATATTACCCATATTAGAAGAATATAAGCCCGACCTCGTTATAAATTCTGCAGGTCAGGACAATCACTACACCGATCCTATAACGAACATGAATTTCACAGCCCAAGGTTATGCAAAGCTTACTCAAAAACTCAATCCTGATATAGCCGTATTAGAAGGGGGTTACTCAATAGAGGGAGCCTTACCTTATGTAAATGTAGGTATAATACTTGCCTTAGCAGGCTTAAACTACTCTAACGTTGTAGAACCAGATTATAATCCAGAAAAGCTAAGACAGTCTTCCAAAACCATGGACTATATTAAAAGGCTATGCGACAAAATTTATAATATTTGGAGAAACAGAGAAGTTATAAGAGACGAAATGATAAAGGATCAAAAATATATACTGAGAAAGAGAAACGTTTATTATGATACTGATGGGATATTAGAGAAACAAACCCAAATATTTAAGATTTGCCCCGATTGCTCAGGAGTAAGTACTATAGAGTCAGAATCAGACTGGGGAGCAAAAATTTTTGCTGTAACAATTCCTCGGGATGCTTGTGAAAAGTGCTTTAATGAAGGCTACAGGCTTTTCGAAGAAATAGAAAAAGAAAAATATTACAGGGTTTATCTTCAAGACAAAGTTAACGATTTCTTCTCAAGTAAATGAATTTATCTTATAAACCCCAATAATCTTGGTAAAAACATCGATATTGGTTCAAAGAAAGTCACTATAGCTAGGACAGCTATCTCAGCAATAACAAACTTATAAACAGAGGCTGCTACCCTCTCTAATGATAATCCGGTTATTCCACAGCTAACGAAAAGACAAACTCCCACAGGCGGGGTAACCATTCCTATGGCAAGATTTAAAACCATTATGAAACCAAAGTGAAGCGGATGAACTCCCATTTTAACAGCAATAGGAGCAAGTATTGGAGCTAGTATTATTATCGCAGCACCAGTTTCCATAAACATTCCCACTATAAGTAAGAAGATATTTACTAGCAAAAGAAAAACATACTTATTTTGTGAAAGTGTTAAAAATATAGAAGCTATCCTTTGAGGGATCAAATTAGCAGCTATAACCCAAGCAAAAACGTTAGCCATAGAAATTATTAAAAGTATAGAAGCAACCGTTACACCACTTTGAAATAAAACTTCTGGAATATCTTTCCATCTCAATTCTCTATATATAAACTTACCAACTACAAAAGAATATACTACAGCAACTGCTGCAGCTTCAGTAGGAGTGAAAGCACCAAAAAGTATTCCTCCAAGGATAATTAGCGGCGAAAGCAATGCCCAGAACGCTCCTTTAAATTCTTCCCATACTTTCCTTAAAGAAAAGGCTCCAACTATAGGATAATTCCTGGTCCTTGACTCAAGAAATATAACAACCATCATAGCCAAGCCAAGCATCACTCCAGGTATAAAACCTGCAGCAAAAAGCCCCCCTATAGAAACTCCTACAGAAACTCCGTATATAACCATTATTATGCTTGGAGGAATTATGGGACCTATAGTAGCTGCAGCTGCTGTTAAAGCAGCACTAAAATCCTTTTCATAACCGCTTTTTTCCATTGCAGGTATAAGAATAGATCCAATTGCCGATGCATCAGCAATAGCCGATCCGCTTATTCCAGCGAAAAACATATTAGCAACTACATTAGTATGAGCAAGACCACCTTTTATATGTCCGACAAGACTATTAGCAAACCTTATTATTCTTAGCGTGGTACCACCGCGATTCATAAGCTCCCCCGCCAGGATAAAGAATGGAACAGCCATAAGAGGGAAAGAATCTATCCCCGTGAACATCCTTTGAGTAACAACTTGAAGAGGAACGCCCATTGCAAGTATACAGATAAATCCTGTTATTCCTAAAACAAAAGCTATGGGAACACCTAATAAAAAGGTAATCGCAAAGGCAAGAACCATAAGAGTTATCATTTCCCTCTTTCCTCCTCTAACTTCTTAAGTTCCACATTAGACGTAGAAAGAAGCCCAATAGAGCGAGAAAGCAGCATTTCTAAAAGATGAAGGAACATATAAAAACAACCAAAAGGAATAGCAAAATAAGGTATAACCATAGGCAATCCCATTGCAGGAGAAATCTGGTCTTTTAAGGTTAAGAGAAGGTTTATTCCTTGATAAACAAGTAAGAAAAGAAAAACAATAACAATGATCTCCGAAAAAATTATCAATGATTTTCTCAAGGATAACGGAACCTTGCTTATAAACATGGTAACTCCGATATGCCTTCCCTTTTTAACAGCGATACCAGCTCCAAGATAGGTTACCCATACCATCATATACCTTGCTGCTTCTTCAGACCATGTTAAGGGACTATGGAGGATAAATCTAAATATAACAGCTAAAAAGGTAACTATACTCATAAAGGCCATTAAAGCAACTAAGCCCCACATGGCAATAGAGTCAAAAATATTTAATAAGTACTTCACAAAAAACATCTTAAAATAAAGCCCCCTTTAAAAATTCATTGGGGGCAGACTAATTAATTCTGCCCCCACAAAAGTTAAGAAACTAAAGCTTACTTAACCATTTCCTTTTGCTTAGCTTCTGCCGCTTTAACCACCTCAATAATCTCGTTAACCCACTTCTCCCCTACTTCCTTCTTGACGTATTCTAATACAGCGGGTTGAGAGAGATTCCTAAACTGCTTTGCTTCCTCAGCATTGGGGACATAAACCTTCATACCCTGCTTTTGAAGATTTACCAAGCCAGTCTGAACCTGCCTCTCTGTTAAAGCTCTCTGAGCTATCTTAAAGAGCTGGGCTCCTTCATATATAATTAGCTTTTGCTCCTCAGTAAACTTATTCCAAACCTTATCGTTAACAAACATTATAAGCGGATTATACAGGTGCCCATCTAAAACAACATACTTGGAAACCTCATAGAATTTCATGTTATTGATCAATGTGATTGGACACTCAGCACCATCAACAACTCCCTGTTGCAAAGCCATATAAAGTTCACCAAAAGCTATAGGTGTAGGAGAAGCACCAAGTGCCTCAACTAATTTCATGTGAGCCGGATTTTCCATGGTTCTGATCTTTAACCCTTTCATATCAGCAGGAGATTTTATCTCTTTCTTGATGGTAAAGAAATGCCTGTAACCATTTTCACTTATAGCAAGACAACGTATGCCGGTTGCTTTTAACATCTCACCCATAAGCTTCTGACCAAATGGACCATCCAATACCTCCCACGCTACATAAACATTCGGAAATAGATAAGGAATATCAAAAACCATTATGGGCTTAAATAAGGTAGGAATGGGACCCGTAGTTATAGTACCAAATTCGATAGAACCGATTTTCAAACCTTCAAGTATCTCTTTCTCATTTCCAAGTTGGGAAGCATGAAAAGCATCAACTTTTATCTCCCCATTAGTTTTAGTGAAAACATAATTAGCAAAAATATCAACAGCTATAACTGTCCTATCCTCAGGATCTGCAGGCCCGGCATTCGCAAGCTTAAATTTTGTAAGAGCGAAAGAGCTCTCTGAAATAAACAAACCAAACAACACAAAAATTGCTATCAAGAAGCAGATTCTCCTCAACATAAAGTTACACCCCCTCTCCTGAAAACTTTGTTCTTAAGAGGATTATATATCATCTTTTAAAGCTTATCCAGTCCTTAAAAAAAGAAAAACTTATCTCTTCAAGAATCCCCTCTCGCTAGCTAATATTAAAACCTTTTTAATATCTACCACAAGAGGTCCTCTTCTCGTTACCTGAACTTCCCATTTCCCATCAGAAAACTCTATTTCCCTTTCTCCATCAAGCGCTATAACCCCTTTGTTAATACTAATAGGATACTTTTTCAAGAAAGCCACTTCAGAAAAACACTCCACATATACTTCCTTAACCACACCTGGAACCAAAGGGGCAAAAAGTCTTCTTCCCTCTTTACCCAGCCTTACATAAACTCCTCTATCATCTATCTCACTAGTAGGAATGAGGTAACCTCCTATAGAAGAAGCACCTATAGAGTCAGGTTTAGCTATCGTAGAGAAAATTTCTTTCATCTCTTCTGGATGCCATATAGCTCTTGAGCCTATAAAGGAACAATCAAGCGAAACCAAATCAATCAAAGCTATATCTCTTAACTCCCCCTCCTTAAAGAGTTCTACCCTTTTAGCTCTAAAACATCCCTCTTCTTTTGAAACTACACCTTTAGCAATCGCAGCAGCAGCTAGCGCTGCAACAGTACCTTCTATCATATATGGAAAAACGTTATTGGTTCCGGTAGATATTGGAAGTAAAGGAAGCTCACTATCATGAGAAAGCCCCTTTGCAACTACCCTATTCGTACCATCTCCTCCAAGAGTTATCAAACAATCTACTCTTTCCCTTTCTAAAATGTGTGCGGCTTTTGTAGAATCATCCTGAGTAAACTCTACACTCATATCTATAATCTCAACCTTTAACCTCATTTTACCTAAGGCTTTCAAAGCCTTTAAGCCTATCTGAAAATAATCCGGCATAAATAAAACCTCTTTTATACCAACTTCATCAAAAATCGAAAGCATTCTTTTAACTATATTAACTTTCTCATTATTATCAAAAACAGAACCATGAGCAACAAGCCTTCTTATATCCTTACCTGATGCTGGATTAGCTATTATCCCTATTCTCCCCATAAAATATCTTCCCCCTTTAAAAGAAACTGGGGCCCCTTTGGAAGGAGCCCCAGTAACTTAAGGCTTAAAGAATAGACTTTGCAGCCTTGATAATATCCTCAACCTGAGGTATGACAAACCTCTCAAGGGGTGGAGAAAAAGGTATAGGAACATTTTTACCACAAACTCTCTTAACAGGAGCATCAAGATATTCAAAGGCCTTCTCCATTATTATTGAAACTATCTCTCCACCAAAACCGTTTCTCTCAACAGCTTCATGAACGACAACAGCCCTATGAGTCTTTCTAACCGAAGCTAAAATTTTCTCCTCATCAAGAGGGTAAAGCGTTCTAGGATCAACTACCTCAACAGAAAAACCATCCTTCTCAAGAATAGATGCAGCATCTAAAGCTTTATGAACCATCAAAGATGTAGCTATTATAGTAAGATCCTTACCTTCTCTCTTTATATCTGCAACACCTAGCGGTATTATATACTCTTCCTCTGGAACAGGACCTTTAAAACCGTAAAGCATCTTATGCTCCAAAAATACAACAGGGTTGTCGTCTCTTATAGAAGCCTTAAGCAAACCTTTAGCATCGTAAGGGGTTGATGGCATTACAACCTTAAGACCAGGAAGATGAGTAAACCAAGCTTCAAGACTTTGAGAATGCTGAGCCGCAGCAGAAAGCCCTCCTCCCACAGGAGTTCTAATAACCATGGGAAGTTTAACCTTTCCTCCAAACATATATCTCATCTTAGCTGCTTGATTAGTTATCTCGTCCATTGCTACACCCATGAAATCACAGAACATTATTTCTGCTACAGGTCTCATACCTGTGGCAGCAGCCCCAACAGCAGAACCAATTATAGCTGTTTCACTTATAGGTGTATCTCTGACCCTATCATCTCCGAACTCTTCCCAAAGCCCTTTTGTAACTCCAAAGCAACCACCAAATCTTCCGACATCTTCACCACATATATATACCTTATCATCACGCTTCATTTCCTCCCTTAAAGCTTCCCTTATCGCTTCCGCATATGTAATCTCTCTCATTCCAAGCACCCCCTAAGCATAAACATCCTCAAGAGCCTCTTCAGGCTCAGGATAGGGGCTATTTTCCGCAAACCTCACGGCTTCTTCAACTTCCCTAGCTATCATCTCCTCTATATCTCTTATCTTAGCTTCACTCAATATCCCCGCTTTAATAAGCCTCTCTTGAAAACGCCTTATTGGACATTTTTTCTTCCATTCCTCTATTTCGTCTTGTGTTCTATAAGTTTGAGGATCCCCCTCAAAGTGTCCCCTCCAACGAGCTGTTTTAGCCTCTATCAATGTCGGACCCCCACCAGAGCGAGCTTTATTCACTGCCTCCTTAACTGCTTCGTAGACAGCTATAACATCGTTCCCATCTATAACAATCCCAGGCATACCGTAAGCCGAAGCTCTATCTGCCACATCATCGATCGCCATCCCCTTTCGCTGAGGCATCGATATGCCATACATATTATTCTCGCATAGAAATATAACAGGTAGCTTCCATATAGAGGCCATGTTTAAGCTTTCATGGAAAGTACCTCTATTTGATGCACCATCGCTAAAGAAACATAAAGCAACTCTTCCGTTCTTTTGTAAATAACTTGATAAGGCTGCACCCGTTGCTATTGGCAAACCAGCACCAACTATCCCATTAGCTCCGAGTATGCCCAGATCTACATCAGCTATATGCATAGATCCTCCTTTACCCTTACAATAGCCGGTCTTTTTACCGTAAAGCTCAGCCATCATATATTTAAGATCTCCGCCTTTAGCTATTAGATGCCCATGTCCTCTGTGAGTACTAGTTATATAATCAGTGGGTTCTAAAGCTGAGCAAGCCCCAACAGCTACTGCCTCTTCACCTATGTAAGAGTGAACAAAACCCGGTATCTTACCTTGAGCAAAAAGCTCCACAACTTTTTCTTCGAACCGTCTTATCCTTAACATAGAAATATACATGTTAATCCACAGTTTTTCCTCACCCAAGGTTCTCCCCTCCTAACTAAGACTACCCGGGAACTTTGACAATTACACAAGCATTAACGACAACAATTTCTGAAGTCTCCCCAAACTTAGGAACATAAATCCCGGGCACCTTAAGCCCTCCCTTTTCTAACCTTAACTCCACTTTACCTATGGGAATAGCTTTCTTTATTTCTTCCTCTTCTACCTCGCCTCCCTCAGGAATACCAAGTATAACTTCTACAAGAACATCCTCGAGAGGAACGTTCAAAATTTCAATTAAACCACATAAACAAACGCGAGAAATAGCATCTTTAATAGCTTTTACGCTTGCATTAGTGTAATCTCCTCCATGGAGATCCAACCCCATACCAAACTCGATAACAAATCTTTTATAGTTATTCATAGGAAAAACTCATCTCCACTCTTTCCGCCAAGCCCAGGATGAAGATCGAATCTAACAACTCCCACACGAGCTTTTCTCTTAACAGCTTTAGCCACCATACTAACACCTTCGTTGCCAAAGCCACCGCAAAGCTCTATACAAGATATTCCCTCTCTCACTAAATCCACTGCAATTTGAGCACCTTCTTCGTAGCTTCTAACGCCAACCACATGAAGTTCGACCTCTCCGCTTTTAACCACGGTTCTATCTTTCCGAGAGTCTGCCTGAGGAGCTATAAAAATAAAAGCAGCCCTCAAAGCCAATATAAGATCACCTCCTAAACAACTTATATATATGCTGCCTTTATCATACCTCCATCCACATTAATGGCTTGACCTGTTATGTAGCTTGCTTTTTCCGAAGCCAGGAACAAAACCACATTAGCTATCTCCTCAGGATAACCATAACGACCTAGCGGAATATTTCCTTTAGCAAAAGCTTCTATAGCCTCAGCAGAAGATAACCCTAACATTTTACCTAACTGGTCACCAAGCTGTCCTGGCCCTTCCCATAAAGGAGTTCTCACCGGTCCTGGACAAACAGCATTAACGAGTATCCCATACTTAGCCAAATAATTAGCAAAATCTTTGGTCACCATGATCACGGCAGCCTTAGCAGTATCATAATCCAGCAATCCACCTGGCTGCTTACCAAATATAGAAGAAATGTTGATAATCCTTCCCCATTTATTCTCACGCATATAAGGAACCACCGCCCTACTTAAGCGTACAACAGCGTATACCATTAAATCCATATTGAAGAAGAACTGCTCCTCAGGAAGCTCCATAAGATCGCTAAAGCGCGCAGTTCCAGCATTGTTAACTAAGATATCTATACGACCAAACCTTTTAACCGTTTCTTTTACAAATTTATCTATATCCTCCTTCTTAGTTACGTCAGCTCGAACAGCCAAAACTTCAACACCCTTCTTCTTAAGCTCATCAGCAGTCATATACAACCTTTCCTCGTTTATATCGCACAAGGACAATTTACAACCTTCATCGGCAAACGCTACAGCACAAGCCTTACCTATCCCCTGAGCCGCCCCAGTAATCATAACGACCTTATTTCTTATACCCAAATCCATCCTTTCACCCCCTATAGAAATAATCTCTATAAGATAATATAGCATTAAGGTTTACCTATTCAAGTTCGAAAACATACTTTAAAGCAACCATTTACCTATATTCTCATAATTTTCTTTCAAATATTTTTAAGTTCTCTTCTTCTTCAAAAGTTTCAAAAGTTTACTCATAAAAATGCTCCCTTCTTCTATCTTAAATCTTCTACACAGTAAAGCATAAGGTAAAAACATAAAAAGAGAAAAAAACATAGAAAGCCAGGAATTACTAATAAAAAGAAGAGCAAAAATGGAAAAAACTAGAAAAACCAAAGATGGAAGAAATATCTTAAGGGAATAGAAAAAGAGATCGACATGAACAGACCTCATAGCAAGAGCTCTTTTTAAAAAAAGAAAATTCAAAACAAAAGCTATAGATGTAGCAAGCGCAAGTCCAGGAGGACCAAAAAGCTTTCCAAAGATTATATTCAAGATAGCATTAAAGACTACGATCCAAGCATTTATTATCGTGGGTGTTTTAGTATCTTTAAGCGCATAAAAAGCCCTCATAAATATATGAACCAGAGCTGAAAAAACAAGACCCACAGAATAAAACCTTAGCGTCATATAAGTATTTTTAAAAGCCCATTCAGAAAAAGCTCCTCTAAAAAATATGATTTTTACAAGAATTGGAGAATAGAGAAAAATAAATATTGAAGCAGGTATAACGATAAATAAAGCTATCTTTGAAGCAGATAATAAAGTGTCTTTAAACTCCTTAAGTCCATCTTTTAAAACATCTTGAGAAAGTAAGGGAAGAGCCACAGTAGAAAAAGAAACAGCAAACACACCCAAGGGAAGTTGATAAAGCCTAAAAGCGTAATTTATAACAGATATACCTCCAGGGGAAAGCAAAGAAGCTACTATCTTGTCTACAAGATTTTGAACCTGATGTATAGCCAGCCCGAAAGTAAGAGGAGCCATCATTAAAGCTATCCTTCTTATTCCCTCATGGGTAAAATCCAAAAGAGCCTCATGTCTCCAACCAAGCTTTCTTAGCCATAAAAGCTGAAACAACCATTGCAAAAGCCCACCAAGAGTTGAGCCAATAGCAACGGAATATATCCCGAGAGATCTATAAAGAAATAAGGATAAAACTATAATCGAAATGTTGAAGAAAGCAGAAGCCACACCAGGTATGAAAAAGTTACCAAAAGAGTTTAAAACCCCCATTGTCAAGGCAGCAAGGCTTACAAAAAATATAAAGGGCATGGTTATCTTAGCGAGAGAAACACACAAATTATAAGTATCTAAAGAAAATCCGGGTGCTAACAGCTTAACTAAATAGGGAAGAAGAAGATAACCTAAAGGTATAAGTATCCCAAAGAGTAAGAAAAGAAGATTCAAAATAATATTAAGAAGCTTCCAAGCTCCTTCTCTCCCTTCCTTAATAAGATACTCATTAAAGACTGGGACAAAAGAGGAACCTAAAGCTCCCTCAGCTAGAAGCTGCCTTAAAAGATTAGGGATAAGAAAAGCGATTAAAAAGGCATCGTAAGCAGGCGTCGCACCAAAGAGAAAAGCCATTACGCTCTCTCTCAAAAGCCCTAAAAATCTACTTATCAAAGTTCCAAACATCATTATAATAGCATTAGAAAAGATACCTTTCCTATCCATAGCCTATGAGAAGGGAGGGATATCCCTGAAGAGAATACTCCTTGGTGTGGGTAATGAACTTCTAGGGGACGATGGTGTAGGCCCTTGGATAGCTAAAAGAATAAATGGAATAAGAGGATGGATAGGGTTAGATGTGGGAACAGCTCCTGAGAACTTTACTTCCCTCATAAGAAGAGAAAAGCCCTCTCTTCTTGTAATAATCGATGCCACAGAAATGAATTTACTACCTGGAGAAATAAGAATGATACCATTAGAGAAAATCCCAAAGTTAACGTACTTTTCAACCCATACACTATCTCTCTCTTTTCTAATAGAAAGCTTAAAAGGTGATGTCAAAAATATCCTTTTTATAGGAGTGCAACCCAAGGCTATAGCCTTGGGTTGCACATTATCAGAAGAAGTATTAACTTCAGCTAAAAGGCTTCTTAACTTACTTATATCTAACAAATTCCTTGAAGAACTCACTTCACTATGAGAGAATCTGAATATTTATTGTAATCAGCTAATAAAAACTCCGGACTCATGCTTAGACACTTTACTGGACAAATATCATTACACTGCGAGCAAAAAGTGCATCTAGCAACATATATTTTTATCTTTTTCTCTGAGGGAAGAAACTCTATAGCACCTGCAGGACAAACCCTTATACACTGCCTACAACCTATACACTTATCTCTATCGTAAGATATCTTACCTCTAAAGCCTGGCGGAGTCTCTATAGGCGGAATAAGTTTAATTTCTCCACTTTTAACGGCCTCTAAGAACTCTAAAACCGAATCAGGAGCATACTTTGCAGGAAAAAGATTCGTCTCCGGTCCTCCAAAGAGCTGTTTGAAAAGCTCAAGAATCATTGGGGTAGCCATTCTATAATTGCACCTCCTTTAAACTAACTTGTCACAAACCATCAGCAACAAACCAACCATGCTTGTTAAAAGCAAGGGAAACCAATATAGAGATGCTATCTGGTCAACCTTTAGTCTGGCAAACGCAACCCTAACCAAGGTTACAGAAAAAGTAAGTAAAACTAAAACCTTAATCCAGAAAAAGAGAAAATCCAAAATATAAGCACCCATTCCTGAGATTCCTAAAATAGAAGAGAGGTTCCATGGAAAAAACAAGTTAACAATTAAAGCGGTCATTCCTATAGTTTTAACACCATCAGCTATATAAAATAGAGCGTAATTCTTACCAGAGTACTCAACCATCACTCCTTCAGCTATCTCAGTTTCAGCTTCAGCAATATCAAATGGAATCTTCCCAAGCTCTGCTGGAGTAACAACAAGTATAGCTATTAGTATCAAAAGAGCGCCAAACACACCTAAAACTCCCAAATTAGACCAAATTGGTTTAAGTACATAAGTATATAGTGAAAAGGAAGGGAGATCCGGAAAGGTTTTCGAATAATACCAAGCTAAAGCTATAATAGCAGTAGCTAATGGGAATTCATAACTCATCAAAAGAACCATTTCTCTTTGGGCTCCTACTGTAGCAAAGGGAGATCCCGATGCAAAGCCACCAGCAACGATTGCTATAGCAGCAACTGTAAAAATGTATATAATTAAAATTATATCTCCTCTATCTCCCAAAAGCGGTGGTAAGCTTCCCATCGGTTGATAGAAGAAAAGGCTAATCGAGGCAAGCAAGGCTAACCAAGGAGCTCCGTTAAATATCCAAGGGACAGCATTTTCTGGAACGATGTTTTCCTTTTGTAAAAGCTTTATAACATCATAGAAGGGCTGAATTATAGGCGGTCCAAATCTAGCCTGCAACCTAGCAGCTATTTTCCTATCTATACCTTTGTAAAGGAGCCCCACAAACATAACAAAAATAGAAAGAAAAATGGTAAGAAGAATCTTTAAGGCTAACATTTTTTCCTCATCCTCCTTGTTTTTTCAACGCTCATCTTATGCAACTCTTCATGAGTCAGTATCTCTTTTCTACCGGAAGGATAAACAACCGTAACTCTATTGAGACAAGACATACAGGGATCAGTTGAAGCCACTATTATAGGAATATCAGCCACTTCAGCATCTTTAAACATCGGAACCCACGGTAGCAAGTTGTTATACGTCGGGGCCCTTATTTTCCAAACCGCTAGATTTTCACTACCAGCGACTATCTTAACATAGTGAACATCTTCACCTCTTGGTCCTTCGTGCCTACCTACTCCTTCCCCTTCTCCTTTCTTTATGAGATTAAGAAGCTTAACAAGATTCTTTTCATAAACTATGTCTCCTTCAGGCATCATGGTTAACGCTTTATCTATAAGATCTATAGACTGATCTATCTCAAGAAGACGAACCACAGTTTTATCGTAAACATCTCCTACAATCTCACCTGTATATATGTCTGGAGTTATAGCTTTAACACCAATATCTGCATAAGCAATATAAGGCTGATCTTGACGAATATCCTTGGGCACGCCTGAAGCCCTCAAAGTTGGTCCTACAGCACAAAGAGAAAGAGCGTCTTCCTTACTAAGTATACCTACATTTCTTGTCCTCATCATGAAAGTAGGATCCTCAAGAAGTAAGACCTTTATTCTCTCCGAAAGAGTCCTATAGTAATCCAGCGATTTCCATATTTCACGACGGAGCTCCTCATTTATGTCCCTTCTAACGCCCCCTATTTGAACTATAGCATAGTTAACCCTATTCCCAGTGATTTTTTCCAACAGATCCATAACGTTCTCCCTGATCTTCCACAATAACATAAACGCAGAATCAAATCCGACTTCATGCGCTGCAACGCCAGCCCACAATATATGAGAGTGAATTCTCTCAAGCTCAGCCACAATCAATCTTATATACTGAGCTCTCGGGGGAACCTCTATATTAAGAGCTTTCTCAACAGCAAAAGCCAAAGCCAAAGCATGCGTAACGGAACATATACCACAGATTCGCTCGGAAATATAAAGGCACTGTATAGGATTCCTTCTTGTTCCTATCCACTCTATACCACGATGAGCGTGTCCAGCGTATATCTTTACGTCTTTAACTCTTTCCCCCTCTATTTCAAAATGAAACTCTATAGGCTCTTTTAGGGCAGGATGAATCGGCCCTACTGGAACACTATACCCATAGCTTACTTTTCCCATACTTTATAGTCACCTCACTCGTTAACCTTTCTAATCAAACTTTGAGGTCCTTTTTCATCCTTTCTCCATGGATAAATCCCTTCAGGAAAATCATCAGCAAGAAAAACATGTTTTCTTTCCGGAAGGTTCTCATACACAACTCCTATCATTTCTTCCTTCTCCTGCTCTGTTATCAAAGCACCTGGAATAAGATGACTTATAGATGGTAATCTAGGATCGCTTTTAGGAACCTTAACCTTAACATTTATTTGGAGCTCCCTGCTAAACTCTCCCCCATATATAGCAAAATGATATATAACTTGAATATCCTCTCCAATATCCTCAGCAGAAGCAACCATAGAATGAGGATACTCATCTAGCTCTTTAAGTATTGATACAAACCTCGGTAAAGCGAATGGCTTAATTTCTAACCATATTTCCTTATTTTCCAATTTTTTTACTCCAGCATTCCAGGTTTTTATTTCACCATTTATAAAATCTTCCCCTAGTCTTTCCTTAACAAGGGAGATTATCTCCTTCGCTTCAAGAATTTTCATCTCTAAGCTGCCACCTCCTCACCCCTACGTAGCTTCTCAAGCTTTACCCATGCCTGAACAACACCATAAACTATAGCCTCAGGACGTGGTGGACAACCAGGAACATACACATCAACGGGTATTATTCTATCTATAGGACCCCATATATTATATGACTCGTAAAACACGCCACCGGTAGAACCACATCCTCCAACAACCATAACAACTTTGGGATCAGGTATCTGCTCATAAATTCTCTTCAACTTATCAGCCATTTTATGAGTTACGGGACCTGTAACAACTAAAACATCAGCATGACGAGGTGAACCGACAAGCCTTATACCAAATCTCTCAGGATCATGACGAGGCATCAAAGCCGCCAGTATCTCTATATCACAGCCATTACAGGAGCCGCTATTAAAGTGGAATACCCAAAGAGATTTATGGAAATACTCATTTATCATCATTCAACCCTCCCTAAACAAGTAATATTACAAGACCAATTATCATCAACATACCAACAAGCCAACCTACATAATCAGAAACATCACCTGTATGCATTTCTATAAGAGGATCATAATAACCCTTTAAAGCCTCAACGAATCCCCAATATATGTTACTTGCTCTTACGTGAAGCTCACCCTTTTCAGGAGTAGGATTACCGCTTAAAAAGGGCTTTACCTGCTCTGTTCCTTTTTTGTAATCGCTTCTTCCCTTGCTCCATATCCAATAAACCAAGAGAGAGGCCAAAATCATACTCACAAGCCAAACTATAGGATCCCAAAAACCCTGTCCTGTATATATAAGAGTCATTATTACATCCCTCCCAATATCTTAGATACATATGTTGTCTGATCTACCAACGCTTTAGCAGCAGGATCAACAATCGCCTTAACTATAAGCTCGGGGAAAAGCCCAAAGAATACAACCACAAAAGCGAGAATTCCCATACCCACAAGCATGCTTGAAGGAACCTCCTTTAACTCCTTATATTCTGGTAATTGAGGTCCAAGAAAAGCGCTCTGGAAAATTTTAACGAAAGAAGCAAGAGTTAAGACGCTAACAATCATAGCCATTATCGAAAGTATAGGATTAAATTTATAGACTGACTCGTATATCATGAGCTTGGAGGCAAAACCATTAAAGGGTGGCAAACCCGCTATAGCCGCAGCTCCAATGATAAAATAAACAGTAGTCCATGGCATATTATGAGCTAAACCCCCAAGCTTGTTTAAATCCCTCGTACCAGCTCTATAAAAAACAGCACCTGCTGTTAGAAAAAGCAATCCCTTATACATAGCGTGATTTATAATGTGAAATATTCCGCCCTTCATAGCCATAAGCCCATAATCCTTAAGCTCCATAGGATTGCCGAGAACAGCCAAACCAACACCAACTCCTAAAAGCATGTAACCTGTCTGGGAGATAGCATGAAAAGCCATAAGCCTTTTTATCTCCTTCTGAACAAGGGCCATAGTAACACCTATAAACATGGATAAAACTCCAAATATTATAACTATCCAACCAACTGTAAGCGTGGACATCTTGATCCCAAATAGACTAAAGCAAGTTCTAAACAGACCATACAAACTTGCCTGACTAACGCTCACTAAAACAGCAGTAACCGAAGCGGGAGCCTCAGCATAAGCATCAGGTAACCACATATGAAGCGGAACAGCACCACACTTTAAAGCAAGGGAAACTACAAGCAAAATTAAAGCAACCTTATCGGCCCAAGAAAACTCCATCTTTTTAGCGATAGCAGCAAAATTAAGAGCATCATACTTACCATAAAGAAAACCAACTGCAACAAGTACAAACAATGCCGCCAAGCTACTTACAATCATATATTTTATAGCTGCCTCTATAGATTCTGCTTTGTAATATCTAAAACCTACCAAGGCTACAGAAGCTATAGAAGAGATCTCAAGGAAAACGAAGAAGTTAAATATATCACCAGTTAGCTCCATACCAAGCATCCCAACAAACATTAAGAGAAACAGAACATAATATTTATCCCTTCCGGTTTCTCTGCTAGTGTAAGCCATCGAGTAAATAGCACCAGCAAGCGCAGCTATGCTTCCTGAAAGAGCCATAAAGGCGCTCATCCCATCAACCTCAAATATAATTCTTATAGGGAACTTCATACCTGAGGGGAGTACTAAAGAAGGTAAAGCAGCACCAAATACATAAACTTGAGGCCCTAAAGCTGCAACCCTTCTCATAAGAAGAATCATCCCGATAGTAGAGAAAACCAAGGAAGCTATAGCCACACCATCTTGAATATATCTATTCCCAAAGACTTTATTAATTAACGGGATTGCAAAGGCAGCAAAAAGAGGAATAGCTAACACCAAAATAGGTAGATGCTCCATCTTCCATCACCCTTTCAATTTTCTTAATTCCTTAACATCCAAGGTTCCATAATGCTTATAGGCCATAACAATTAAGCTCAATAACATCGCAGTTGTAGCAAGACCGATGACGATAGCGGTTAATGTTAGAGCCTGAGGAGTAGGAAGAACCATCTTTTTTCCAGCAGGCGCCATTGTGTATATAGGAGCAACTGCTCCCTTAACATACCCAAGAGTTATAAGAAAAAGGTTTACCGCCGCCTCCACTATGGATAAACCTATAGCTATTTTAATCAAGTTTCTGTTAAACAATATTGCGTAAAGACCTAAGGCTAACATTATACCAACAACAACGAAGGGCATATACTTCACCTTTTATGCACCTCGCTTTCCTCTTTATTAAATGGTTTCAAGTATGCACCAAGAAACATAAAAAATAGAATCATACTTATACCACCAAAAACCTCAAGTCCAACAGCCATATTCATCGGAGGAAGAGTCCCAGCAGTATTCAAATCGCCATCATTTATCCCTAAAGGAACTGGGTTTCCAAAAACTCCTCCAGAGTTAGCTATAAAGTTATAGAAAAAGGTAGCCCCTATACCTAAGAAAGCTATAGATATAAATAGTATTAGCCCCCCACTTTCTGCAACAGAGAAGAAGGAATCCTTATATTTCCTAAGAAAATCCTCCTTAGAGAAAGCTACTAAAAAAAGAGCTGTTGATGAGGCTATGACTGCACCTCCCTGGAAACCTCCTCCAGGTGTTAGATGTCCATGAATAACAACGTAAAGTCCAAAAACTATGATAGCCCAAAAAGTTAAAGCTGTTATAGTCTTAACTATCTTAGACATGCTCATTTTCTCACCACTCCCCTAAAGGTAGCAGCCACCCCAATAACCGCTGTAAAAAGAACTGTAGCTTCTCCCAAGGTATCAAAACCACGGTAATCAAAAACTATTGATGTAACAACGTTATTAGCAGCACACTCTTTCTGAGCATTTTGAATAAAGTAATCATCCATGTCACTTTGAAGCGGCTCCCCAAAGGGGTGAATGGTTGTCAAACCCCAAATTAATATAAGAGAGAAAAATAAAAAGCTAACCCATTTCAAGGCATTTCCCATTTTCTAATCCCTCCTAACTCCTCTTAAGGCAAAGATAAAAATCGCAGTAGTAAGGCCAGCTCCAATACCAGCTTCAGCTATCGCAACATCCGGAGCATGAAGAAGATAAAATTCTAAGGAAAGCACTAAGCTCATAGCAGATAGAGCTATAACTGAAGCAAGTAGATTTCTAAGAAAAACAGCAAGATAAGCCGCAATAACCAAAATTATCAACGTAAAGAAGTGAGCCCAATATTCTATACCCATCTTTCACCACTTCCCTTCTTTCTCCGCAAGCTTATCAACTACGGCCCTCTTAGGCATGACACCACTTCTATGAGCCGCCCTTGCTATAGCATGAGCTCCCGTAGGGTTAGTTAAAAGCAAAGCTATAAGCGCAAGTATAGCGTGAATAGCAAGAACACAAAATCTTGCTTCACCTGTACTAATCCATTTACTAAATCCGTAGATTATTACCCCAAGAGAGGTAAATATAGAACCAAAAGTTGTAGCTTTAGTAGCACCATGCAAACGAGTGTAAACATCCGGAAACCTATAAAGAGCTATAGCACCGAGACCATTAAAAGTAATCCCTACTATCAAACACAGTATAATGAGCCCCGACATATCTAAATCCCCCTTTCTAAGTAACGAGCTATAAACAAAGTCGCTATGAAAGAAAGAAGAGCATAAACTATAGCTATATCCACGTAAATAACAGAGTCAAAAGCAGCTCCAAAAACTATCATTGCAGCAACAACATAAGTATTAACGGTATCTAAACCTACAACCCTATCTGGAACAGTAGGTCCCAATGCAGATCTCCCTATAGCCAAGAAACTAAATATAACTAAAAACACACCTGTTATCATAAACCATACGCTCAAATCCATCATTCTATTATCCTCCTTGCCCATTGGGGAAAATCTCCACAAATCTCTTGAGGTTCTGGTTCAAGATTTTTAACGTCGATCCAGTGAACATAAAGTTCGTTTTCATTCTCATCCACATCTACACTTAAGGTACCAGGTGTTAACGTTATAGAATTAGCTAAAAAAGTTAAAGCCATGTCTTTTCTAAGCCCTGTTTTGATCTTAACTATACCCGGATTTATATTGCCTGTAAAAACTCTAATTGCCACATCTATATTAGCCTTAGCCATAGCTATAAAGAATGGGACAAATAAATAGTACAAAAAGAGCACCCACCTATAAGGGTTTAAAAGAGTAGCAGGAATATATTCTCCAAAAACCTTACCTCCAGCCAAACCAGCCACAAACGCAACTGGGATACCGATCACGAGTTCACCCAAACTCCACAAACCAATATCTCCACTCCCAATCGTTAGAACCAGATAAAGTAGATAAGATAAAATTGTGACGGCTATATAAGATCCCACTTAGACCATCCCTCCTTCCAAGGAAGCTTCCGAAGCTTTATTTTATCACATTTTCTCGAAAAGAGAAAAAGAAATTTGCTTTAAAAGTTATACAAAACTGCCCTTACCAATCAAAATAACCTTACCACCAACTAAAACTTCTATTTCTTCTTCTTTCCTATTAGTTTTCAGGAAAAGAAGAGATGGCCTTCTAACCTCGTATCCCTGCTCAACTTTGATATTGATTTCATCACTTCCAAAATACTTATACTTAGAAAGATATGCCGCTAAACATCCATTAGCACTTCCTGTCGCAGGATCCTCAGGAACACCATAATAATAGGCAAAAACCCTGACACTTAAAGAAGTATCTGGTCTCCTTGTTTCTGGACAAAAAGCTAAAATAAGCTTCGCGTTAAGTTTTTCCACTAAGGAATTATATTTATCCACATTTACTCTAATTCTCTTCAGTGCAAGCAAGCTTTTCAATGGAACTATTAGAGCAGGAAGACCAGTTGATACCTCTTCTATAGGAAATCTCTCATCTAAATCTTCTACAGCTAATCCTAAAACATCTACCATAACACTCTTTTCAACTCTTTCACCGAAAGAAGGAGATCTTTGCCTCATCCACAAAACTTTTTCACCTCCACTTCCTGAAAAGAAAACAGGTATTTGCCCAACTTTTAGATTCAAGATTACTCTTTCAACCTCCCTCTTTATAATTTCCTGTTGAACCACAAACGCAGTTCCTAAGGTAGGATGACCAGCAAAGGGAACCTCACACTCTGGGGTAAAAATTCTAACATCATAACTACCACTCTTCTCTTGTGAAGAAACAAAGGTGGTTTCAGAATAGTTCATTTCCCTCGCTATAAGTTGCATTTCCTCAGGAGGTATATTCTCAGCATCAAGAAAAACAGCAAGCTGATTCCCCGAGTATTTATTTTCAGCAAAAACATCAACTATGAAAAAGTTTTTAACCATAATCCATACCTCCCTTAAGAAAGCTATCAAAATGATAGCACAAAAATTTGATTTAAAAGTTGCTTTCGGAAAATTGACAGACTTTAAAAATTAACCTATTATGAAAAAAAACCTCTCATAAAAAGGAGGCTTTACAGCATGATTGAAGAAAAAAAGATTAATTTCAAAAAAAGGTTCATCGATCTTAAAGAGGAAGAAGAACAAGCATTAATGGAAGCAAGTAGCTTTTTTGATAAGAGAGTTTCAGAATTAAGCGAAAAGCTCTTTTCCCACCTATCTCGCCTAGGAGAAAAAAGCCATTTTAAGCTGAAAGAAGACTGGAGGGAAATAATAAATGAGTATCTTAAAAGTCTCTTTAAAGATCCTGTAGACGATGCTTACCTTGATAAGAGAAGCTCCCTTGGAGAAAAAATTTATAATAAGGGTATAGCAATAGAAGGCTTCATAGGCATTTATAACCCAATAATTAAAGCCATACTTGAAACAGCTTTTGAAGTATATAGAGAAGAAAAAGAAAAAATAATTCTCCTAATAGCTTCTATCTTTAAGAGAATTAACCTTGATATCCAATTAATCGTAGAAGAATATATGAATTTGATAGGCAAGGGAATAGCTGAAGCAAGCGAGGATCTTAAAAATATAGTTAAAACCATATATAAGATCGCAGGACAGACAAAGTTAATAGCCTTAAACGCAGCAATTGAGGCTGCTCGAGCAGGAACATCAGGAAAAACCTTCACCGTTGTTGCCCAGGAGATAAGTAAATTAGCAGCTTCCTCAGCAAAGGCAGCTGAAGAGGCTGACGAAATGATAAGAAAGCACTTAGAGAGCTTTGTTAAAGGTTGGGAGTAAATATAAATGGATGCAATTCAGATATCAGAAGAAAAACCTCCCAGTCTTATACTTGCAATATGTTTGGTAACCCTAGGAATACTTTCAGAAATAATTTTGATACCAGTGTTTTCAACACTAACATCAGATTTACCAATCTTTTTAGAGAAGAAAGAGTTAGTCAAATCAATTAACTTAATTACCTTATCGCTATTTATAAAAATAGCAGCAGGAATTCTACAACTAATACTTCTATACTCTTGGAGTAAAGCATTAGAAAGAAACATTAAAAACACTATGTTAGTTTTCCAATTAGTATACGAAAATATTAATGAAGACAAAAGAGGAACTCTATCCCTCTTTTTATTTAGGCTTTCTCAAATGAAAATAAACTCTTGGGCTTTTCCCATTTATGCGTTTCTTTATGCTTTTGGAGCTATAATTCCTGTATTAAATGTAATGAATATACCAGCATTAATATTCTTAGCCATATACTTACACTCGTTATTTTCCGTGAGTTCTGACCTTTCAAAGTTTAAAAATATGATCTACTTCCATCTCTTAGGTGGCATACCATTCCCAATACCAGAAATAAGAGAAAGAAACGTAATAGTAGTTGCTATACTTTCCATCATAACACTCAATATATATTGGCTTTACCTCCTGATAAAGCTCACCAAAGAAATATCAAATTTCATAAACGCCGATATGAAAATAAGAAAACACTTAACAGAGACTTTAAAATAAAGAGGGGATCACCTTTTAAAAGGTGATCCCCTCTTTAGCTTACCGCGTTATTTCTAGACAGTTTCCCCACACATTTTAAGAACGAAGTTCCATTCCCTATCTACATGCTTCTGTATTTCATCAATAAGATGTCTTTTTTCAGGAACAAATAGGTGACGGAACCTTCCCTGAATTTTCAGGAATTCTTCGATAGGTTTTTTCTCCTTAGGTTTGTAAGAAAGCTTCCACTCGTCATTGATAATTTCAAACACAGGCCAGAAGCAAGTGTCAACAGCAAGCTTACAGAGTTTAATCATATCTGCAGGATCTACCCTCCAGAACCTTACGCAAGGAGCAAGGACGTTTATAAAGGCAGGTCCCGGTGTCTCGATAGCTTTCCTTACCTTATTAACCAGATCTAGAGGGTTATGTAATGTAGTTTGAGCAACATAAGGTATATGATGACCAGCAACTATAGCAGTCAGATCCTTTCTCCACTGTGTTTTACCAGGTATAACTTTTCCAACAGGTGCAGTAGTTGTATCAGCACACATCGGAGTTCCTCCGGATCTCTGAGCCCCTGTATTCATATAACCCTCATTGTTATAGCATATGTATAGGAAATCATGTCCTCTCTCAAGGGCTCCAGAAAGCGACTGAAGTCCTATATCGTAGGTTCCACCATCACCGCCAAAAGCCACAAACTTCACATCTTTGCTTATCTTACCCTTCTTTTTTAGAGCCCTATAGGCAGCTTCTACTCCAGATATCGTAGCAGCAGCATTCTCGAAAGCGCTATGAATCCAGGAAACTCTCCAAGCAGTATAAGGGTAAATAGTTGTAGAAACCTCAAGACAACCCGTAGCACAAGAAACCACAACAGGCTCATTAATAGCGAGCATGGTTAGTCTGGCCGTTAAAGCTGCTCCACAACCAGGACACAATCTATGTCCATAAACGAACTTTTCTTCCCTTTTAAGAAGGTCTCTAACAGTTAAAGGCATCAAAGCACACCTCCTTATTCCCTAACCCCGAGATACTTCTCTTCCTTGGATATATTACCATTCATCAAATCCTCATAAACGCTTCTTATAAGAGATGGAGGAGTATCTCTTCCTCCAAGACCATAGATATAAGATGCTAAAACAGGTTTCGCCTTTACATCATAAAGTGCAGACTTTATTTCACAGAAGAGAGGAGCTTCTGCACCTACAGAGTAAGCCCTATCTAAAACAGCCACAGCCTTCTTACCTTCTAGAAGACGAGATATTTCTTCTTTGGGGAACGGACGATAAAGTCTTATCTTAAGTAGACCAACCTTTTTACCTTGAGCCCTTAATTCCTTAACAACATGCTTTGTAGTTCCAGCTGTGGAAGACATAACAACTATTACATATTCAGCATCATCCATGTAAAACCCCTCAACTTTAGGATATTTTCTACCTGTAATTTTAGATAGCTCTTCAGCTACCTCCTCGTAAGCCTTCGGAACATGCTTCATTGCCTCAAACTGTTGACGTTTATGCTCAAAGTAGTAATCAAAAAGATCAAGAGCTCCATAAGTCTTCGGATTATCAGTATCAAGTAAAGGATTCCAAGGCTTAAACTCCCCTATAAACTTCTTAACCACCTCATCATCTAATATCTCAACAGGTTCAACTCCATGAGAGGTTATAAACCCGTCTTGGCAAACCATAACAGGTAAACGAACATCTTCACGCTCTGCAAGTCTTATAGCCAAGATGGTATGATCGTAAACCTCTTGAGCTGTTTCACTATAGATCTGGATCCAACCAGAATCCCTCTCCGCCATTGTATCAGCATGATCACAATGTATGTTTATAGGAGCAGAAAGAGCTCTATTAACCACACCCATAACAATCGGTAGCCTTAAGCCAGATGCTATATAAACTACCTCGTGCATCAAAGCCAAACCCTGAGCAGATGTAGCAGTCATAACCCTTGCACCTGCAGCAGAGGCTCCAACGCAAGCCGACATAGCAGAGTGCTCACTCTCAGCAGTGACAAGCTCGGTATCTACAAGACCGTCGGCAACAAATTCAGCAAAGGTCATCATTATCTCCGTCTGAGGAGTTATGGGATAAGCAGCAACCACATCAGGGTTAATTTGTCTCATAGCCTCAGCAAAGGCTGCATTACCAGTCAAAGGTATTTTCTTTTTCATTTCTTCTCACCTTCCTCAAAAAGTGACTCCGGTTTCATCTCTATAGCACTTTTTGGACAAATAGCAGCACAGACTCCACAACCTTTACAATAATCATAATTTATACCACTTACCTTATTGTCCCTTACAAGAATAGAGCCATCCGGACAGTGAAGCCAACACATAAAACAATTTATGCATTTATCCTTATTCCATACAGGTCTTATACTTCTCCACGTCCCAGTTTTATACTTAATGCTGTTTCCCGCTTCAAGTATTACACCCCCAGGCGGGAGTTCCTTCCAACCCTTAAGACTCATTCTCCCTGCACCTCCTCATAGCCACGGCGCATGGCCCTTAGATTCGCTTCCACTCTCTCAGGAGTAAGTCTCCCCTCAAACTTACTTCTAAAATGTTCCTCAAAGCTTCTAAGAGGAACTTCCCCTATTATCTTAGCAAGAGCCCCAAGTATCGGCGTATTAGGGAAATTAACTTTCATTTCCTCAAGAGCAATCTTAGTAGCATCAACAACATAAACTTTCTGAGACTTCAAGCCTAATTTTCTCTTCACATCAGCAGGAGTCAATGTGGTATTTACAAGCAGTACGCCGTCTTCTTTTAAACCCTCAGCTACATTAACAGCTGTAAGCAATGTAGGATCAATTACCACAACAATATCAGGATTCTCTACCTGACAGTGAAGTAAAATTTCCACCTTACTTAACCTATCAAAGGCTTTCATAGGAGCTCCCGACCTCTCCGCGCCATACTCAGGAAAGGCCTGAATGTGATATCCCTGCTCAAAAAACACCTCAGCTAAAATCTGGGCCCCTGTTTTAGCCCCTTGGCCTCCTCTACCATGCCAACGTACTTCAATGAGCCTCTCCAAGACCTTCACCTCCCAACCTTAAGCCAAATAAACCCTTAGTATTATACCCTTACAACCCTAACTTTTCAATCTCTAAACCTCTTCGACAACAAAATCTATCAAATGTTTGGTTTCATTAAGTAAAACCAAGGTGAAACCTCTTTCCCTTCTATACTCAACGATACTATAAGAAGCCGTGTCAAAATGAAACTTCCAGAAATAAGGTTTCTTAACCTCAAACATAGCTGCAAAGAGAGGTTTCAAAACTGCCCTATGAGTAACAATAGCTATCGTTTCCCTCTCATGCTTCTCAAGAATCTTTAACAAGGCAGAAAAAGCTCTTTCTTTAACGTCATCTACCTTCTCCGCCCCAGGAATATTCAGATCCTCTGGAACTGTAATCCAGATTTTCCATTCGCGTGGATACTCTTTTTCTATCTCCGTTTTAACCCTGCCCTCCCAAAAGCTAAGAGAGATGTTATTAAAACCTTCCTCCACTATGGGAGTTAAATTATGAGGTTCTCCTATTATCTCTGCGGTTTTTAATGCCCTTAGAAGAGGGCTCGTATAAATCGCATTAATCTTAAATTTCTTTATCTCATCTCTTAGAAGTTCAGCCTGTTTTATTCCATTTTTGTTTAAAGGAAAATCTATTCTTCCCCTAAAAAGACCTACTCTATTACCCTCACACTCACCATGTCTCACAAAAATAAGGGTGGTTTTCACAGCTTCACCTCCCTACATACAATGAATCTCTTTCAAAATTATATCAGTTTTTTCTTAAAACAGGTAGCAATTTATGACCTTCTGGAATAATATAAGTAGAGGGGTTAGGGCCAAGCAAACTCTTAGCTTCCTCTATTCCTTTCCTCAAGCTTCTTACCGGTTCCATACCCATTTTTTTAACCTCATCTTCAGGCAAATTAGAGATAAGATAAACCTTAAACTTTTCCGCTATCAGCGCCATATGAAAAGCCATATGCCCACCTATAGTATAATTTTCTCTTAAAGCCATCTCTCTTTCCTTACTATCTCGATAATTAACAAGGGTTTGATAAAAATCCTCATTACCTATGCCCTCTCTACATTCAGATAAAAGTATTATGACCCCTCCCTCTTTAGTAGCTTTTTCTGCGTTATAAAGTGTTTTATAAGTTTGATAAAGATTTATATCTTCAGGATAACCGCCACAAGAGATTATCGTAAGTTCAGCAAGCTCTTCTATTTCAACACTACAATACTCATTATAGAGTCTTGCGCCTTCCTCATGAGCAGCCACATAATCTCCTGCAACAACATGAGCTATCTTTCTTTCTGGATTCACAATAGTGTTAATAAGAAAAGCCGGCTTTATAAAGCTTGCTACCTCAAGAGCATCTTCGCTTACTCTGTTACCACGCATTACACCTGAACAAACTGATGGATCAAGACCTTTACCAGGTTCAGGATGAAGAGCAAGCCCGTGATTTTTCATTATAGAGTCCCTTGAGGAAACACCAGGCATTATCGATTTTTTCCCTCCACCAAAACCATATAAGAAGTGATGAACTATTCCACCAGTTAAAATGACCTTGTCAGCTTCAAGAAGTCTCCTGTTTATCTCCACAGGAGTTCCATAGCTTGTCTTTCCAAGATAAACAACTTCCTTTTTGTTTCGAGCACGATGGTTATATATTCTTCCTTTAAGAAATGCGTAAGCTTCCTTCCCGAGAATTTTTTCAAACTCTTCCTCAGTATGATCCCGATGATCACCATTAGCACAAATAGCAAATATATCTTCATCTATAACACCAGCGTTCTTAAGTTCCTTCAAAATAAACGGCATAAAAACATGATGTCTAACCCAAAGTCTCGTCATATCGCTAAAGAGAATGCATACCTTTTCTCCCTTCTTAACTATTTCCCTTAAAGGAGCAGAGTTTATAGGTTTAGTAAGGGCCTCTATAACTGGTTTTTCTTCGCTCTGATGTTTTGGCATTTCCTTGGGCTCTAGGATCCCTATTATATTATCCAACTCATAATCGAACTCTATAAAACCATTTCCAAATGCCAAGCCAAAAGGTTTTTTCATTTTTTTTTCGCCTCGCTTTTTAAAATATCTTACCAGGATTCATTATATTATTAGGATCAAAAACTCTTTTCATCTTCTTCATCAATTCTACTTCTTTTCTTTTGGTTTCATTTAAGACCCTTTTCTTAAGAAGACCTATCCCATGCTCGCCGCTTACAGCTCCACCAAGCTCTGCTGCTTTTAAAGCTAACTTATCAAGAATCTCCTCAGAGATATATCTCCATTCCTCCAAAGATACATGCGATGGTTTTAAAGGAGCTGGGTGGAGGTTACCATCAGCTACATGAGCTGCAACTGGAATTTTAACTTTATACTCATTTGACATCTCACTCAAAAAGGACATCATATCAGGAATACTTGATGTAGGAAGAACCACATCCCCTGTGGAAACATAAGGATCAACTGCCTTAAGAGCCTCAAGCCATGTTCTTCTAACCTTCCAAATGCTTTCAGAGGCGCTTCTATTATCAGCTACAAAAACATCAATTGCTCCTTTAGACAATAATGCTTTTCCCACTTTTTCATAAATATTTTCCAATTCCGTTCTATTTTTTCCTTCCAGCTGAACTATTAAGAAAGCCTCAGCCTCGCCTTGAAACGGAAAACTCGTGTTGTTATACTTAGCACTAAGCTCAATAGAAACCTTATCTATAAACTCTAAAGCTGATGGAAGTTCTTTACTTTCCATTAGGATCAAAGGCACGCTATCTACAGCATCCTCTACCTTCTTAAAAGGAATCAATAAATCTACCGTTTTGCCCGGTAATGGTATCAAGTTAAGGTAAATTTTAGAAAACACCGCTAAGGTCCCTTCAGAACCTACTAACAGCTTCACAAAGTTATAACCGCTTGAATCCTTTCTTCTTTTACCTCCAAATATTACAACCTCCCCATTAGGAAATACAGCTTCTATTCCTAAAACATGGTGTCCCGTACTTCCATATTTTATTACCTTACTCCCTCCCGCATTTGTCGCCACATTTCCTCCTATAAAACTTGTCTCAACGCTCATAGGATAACCTGCATAATATAATCCCTCCTCCATAACTCTCCTACACAAGTCGTTTGTTACAACCCCTGGTTCAACCACAGCAACAAGGTTCTTCTTATCCACCTCTATAACTCTATTCATCCTTTCCAAGGAAAGAACTATTCCACCAAATAGAGGGATGCAACCTCCTGAAAGTCCACTTCCCGCGCCTCTTGGAGTAACAGGTATCTTTTCCTCATTTGCCAATTTCATTATCTCTGAAATCTGCTCAACCTTTTCAGGTTTAACAACTACATCAGGCATACGAGCATAGTATTTGAAAGCCGATTCATCATGAGAGTAGGCCTCAAGAGCATCTTTATCTTCGTAAATAACCCCTCTTTCTCCAACTATCCTTATCAACTCCCTAACAAAGGAGGGAGTAACCTTCCCAAATTCCTCAATCATACTATCTTCCCTCCTTATAACTTTTAAGCCTCTCTATTAAAAGAGGAACCACTTCAAACAAGTCTCCTACTATTCCAAAATCACAAACCTTAAATATGTTAGCCTCAGGATCATTATTTATAGCAACGATCGTCTCAGAGGAGGACATACCAGCAATATGTTGAACAGCACCAGAGATCCCTATAGCCATATAAAGCCTTGGGCTAACCGTCTTCCCACTTAAACCTACCTGATGAGGATAGGATACCCATCCCATATCAACAGCAGATCTCGAAGCTCCTAAAGCCCCTCCCAAGAGCCTAGCAAGCTCACGAACCATCCCAAAGTTCTTCTCGCCTTTAAGTCCTTTACCACCAGATACAACTACATCAGCCTCCTGAATGGGAGCCTCCAACGAATTATCTTTAATAAATCTAACAAATCTTACTTTAGACTCATAAAGGCTTTCAGGATACTCCTTTAATATAATTTCCCCAGAACGAGATGTATTCCTTGACAGTGGTTTCCTCGATCTAGGTCGAACGGTGGCCATTTGCGGTCTATGATTGGGAGTTTTAATAGTAGCCATTACATTACCCCCAATAGCTGGTCTCGTTTGAAGAAGAAGCCCCGTCTCAGGTTCTATATCGAGTCCAGTACAATCAGCTGTAAGGCCAGTCCTTATTCTTGCAGCAAGTATAGGCATAACAGTCCTGCCAACTGTAGTTGCCGAAGCAATAAATATCTCTGGGTTAAACTCTTTTACCAGTTCCTCAAGAACACGGGCATAAGCATCAGGCTTAAAACGCTCAAGGAGAGGATGATCCACAAGGTAAACTTTATCAGCCCCTCTATATATTAACTCCCTTACTTTATCCTTTAGCCCACAACCTATAATAACACTTGAAAGCTTAACACCAAGCTTGTCTGCAAGCTCTCTACCCCAATTTAAAAGCTCATAAGAAACAGAGCTTATTTCGCCCTCCCTTTGCTCTCCAAGAGTCCATACCTCCCTAAGTATTCCAGATTCGTTCATCAAAATCCCTCCTATAATATTCCCTTACTTTCAAGAAAAACTATAAGCTCACTAACTGCCTTATAGGGATCCTTGCCAGAAATGATTTTCCCACCTCTTGATAACTTAGGATAAAATATTTTAACAACTCTTGTAGGAGAACCCTCTAATCCTATTAATTTCCTATCCAGGTTCAGCTTTTCCACTGTTAGAATCGGAATCTGAATCTCCTTAGCCCTAAGCTTTCCAGAAAGATTAGGTAATCTCGGTTCATTTATTTCTTTTACTACACTTAACAATGCAGGTAAATCCGTTTCAACTACCTCATACCCTCCTTCAACTACCCTCCATACCCTTATATATCCCCTTTCGAGCTTTTCTATTTTACTTACATAAGTTAGAGCTGGAATTCCAAGAAAAGAGGCAACACTTGGTCCAACCTGACCAGTTTCCCCATCTGTAGCTCGTTCGCCACAAAATATAAGATCGAATCCTCCTAGATACTTTATGGCTTCTGAGAGAGTATAAGCAGTAGCCCATGTATCAGATCCTGCAAGAAGCTTATCGGAAATAAGATAACCTTCATCACAACCCATAGATATAGCATCTTTAATAGCATCAGCTGCCATAAGTGGTCCCATAGATATCACGGTAATCTTGGCATCTCCACCCATACGCTCTTTAACTCGAACGGCTTCCTCAACAGCATACATATCTAATGGGTTAAGCTCCGCCTCCATTTCTGTTCTTATCATGGTTCCAGTCTTCTCATCCATCTTTACCTTATCCGTCGCAGGAACCTGTTTCACCAATACACAAATTTTCAAGGTTCTCCCCTCCCAATCCCCTTAATTCTCTTAAGCACATTTTCTATATGCTCCCTCATAAGCTCTTCCACTTCCTCAGCCTTTTTCTGACTAACGAGACTTATGATCTCTTCGTGATCTTTAAGAGAGCTCTCCATAACCCCAGGAACATAAAGAGACTTAAGCCTATAAGCATCAATATAAGACATCATACTCTCAAGCACCTTTAAAAGCCTATCATTTCCGGAAAAGGCCCAGATAAACTTATGGAAACTCGCATCTAAATCAGCATAAGCTATAACATCTTTTCTCTCACATGCTAATTTCATCTCTTTCAGTTTAAGATTTAACTTCTCTATCTCAGTGATGCCACATCTACTCGTAAATAGCCTTACTGCAAGTCCCTCTAAAGCGCTCCTTATTTGAAAGACATCCTCTATATCCTTCAAGGAAATTTCAGCCACAAAGGCACCCTGATTGGGAAGAAGTTCTACCAATCCTTCCGCGGCAAGACGATGAATAGCTTCTCTCACCGGTGTTCTACTTGTGCCTAACTGAGAAGCAAGCTGAGACTCTACCAATCTACTACCTCCTTTAAGATCCCCTTTTAAGATAGCCTCCTTAAGAATCTCATAAACCTTATGATTCAGCAGATCCCGTCTTTCAACCTTCCGTAGAGATATTTACCATCACCTCCCTGTGGTATACTGTATACAGTATACCACAAGCGGCTTAAAAAATAAAGCTCACCTTAAAAGATGTATATTTCCTATAGCAACGTTTTTCAAGCCCATTTTTATAGCCACATCATAACATCTATAAGCTAGCTCTTTAGACGTTAATGGCAAATCACTCATATAAAAATGGGGGTAAAAAGCAAGCAACCTGTAAGGGATATTCTTATCTATTTGGGCTATAAATTTAGCTATCCCCTCTACCTCTCTCTCATCTATATAACCAGGGATGAGCAATGTGCTTGCTATAAGGAGAGGAACTTGAGGTCTTCTATCTATATACTGAGCTATAAAAGCAAAATTATCGAGTATCCTTTCATTAGAAATTCCTGTTAATGCAACGTGAAGGTTTTTATCCCAGGCTTTTAGGTCAATTTTTATACAACCTCCAGAAATCAAGGAAAGCTCAATCACCCTCTTTAGAAGCTCTCTATTCATTAAGCCATTGGTCTCCCAACATATTCTTAAAATTCTTCCCTTAGTGTTCTCTAGAGTTTTTTCAGAAACTTTTATAGCAAAGGGAAGTTGAGGGGATGGATCTCCACCGAAAAAGCAAATACATGAAACTTTGAAGTTTACAGAATCAACTAGCTCTTCCACTTTTCTAGTCTCAGATCTAAGGCTAAGCTCCTTAAATTGCCAGTTCTGACAGAAAAGGCAATTCAAGCTACAGGCGTGGAAGAATACAGCTAAGTTATAATAACCATATTCAGGACCATTTTTATAAGCGTACTGAGGATAACCACAACCGGTTCCTGCAGGACATACCCAATCAGCCACGCAATTAGTAGGAAGAGGATCTAAATACCACGAAACCTTAGCTTCCTCAGATAATGGACCTATCAACCTCCCACCAATATTCCTCCTCAATCCACAAAATCCAACCTCACCCTCAGGGACTTGACACTCATTAGCACATAAATTACACTTTAACCCTAAAGGATCATGCGGAATAGGAAATGGAAGGTGGTATTTCTCTCTACTTTCCCTATGAGCTTCCTGAACAAAGGGAAAGGCCTCTTCTGGAAAATTTCTGATACAATTCAAACAAACTTTTAAAAACTTTGAAACTATGGGAAGCTCTTTTCTACATATCTGACAGATCATTTCAAAATCCCAAAAACATTTTATCATAAAGAGGTGAAAGACTTGAAGCTCTGTAAAATTTGTAAGAAAAAGTCTGTAGTATTTTTAAAGTCACATAGAATAGCCCTTTGCGAGGATCATCTTAAGAGCTTTGTAGAAAAAAGAGTGATTGAAAGCATAAAATCTTACAAAATGATAAATAATGGAGAAAAGGTTCTTATAGCCGTGTCAGGAGGAAAAGATAGTCTAAGTTTATGGCAGATATTAACAAACATCGGATATGAAGCTGATGGTATGTTTATCGATCTTGGAATACCAGGATTCTCCCAGGAATCCTGGAAAAAGTGCGAAAATTTATCTAATAAACTCTCTAGAAAGCTTTTTAAAGTAAATTTAGAGGAAATCCTAGGTATGAACTTGCTTAGTATATCGAAGTTAGAGAGAAGAGTACCATGCGCATTCTGCGGCATGATAAAAAGATATATTATGAATAACTTTGCTTTGCAAAACGGCTATAAAGTTATAGCTACGGGACATCACCTTAATGATGAGTGTTCGATTCTCCTTGGAAACATACTTAATTGGCAAGTGGAATACCTAAAGAGACAGAATCCAACCCTTGAAGAATCTAATGGCTTTGTTAGAAAGATAAAACCGCTTGTCTTATGCAGTGAAGAAGAAATAGAAAGTTACGCTAAAATTATGAACATAGATCATGTCGGTAAAGGCTGTCCGCTTTCTGAGGGAGCCACATCACACTTTTATAAAAGTATTATAAACCAAATAGAAGAAAGAATGCCCGGAACTAAGCTACGCTTTTACAAGGGTTTCTTAAAAATCAAAAATGACATTTTCGGAGAAGAAAAACCAGCTCAACTTAAGCCCTGCATTAAGTGCGGATACCCCACAACAACTGAAGTGTGTTCTTTCTGTAGACTTCTTGATAGAATAAAAGCTAAATCTCAAATTTCGAAAGAAAATCTTCAAAAGAGCGAGGAATCCTAATTCTTACATAAGAAGAGTTAAGACCTGTAAAGTTCTTACCATCAATGCAAAGTATCCCTCTTTCCTTAAAATAAAGATAAAGGTTCTCTTTCTCTCTCCACAAAAGAAAAATAGGAACGCTTAAGCTGGTTTTAGAGCAATCAAAGCCTCTATCACAAAGAAACCTTATGACTTTTCCTTTTATTTCTGCTATGTAAGCCCTGCTTTCTTCTATAAGGGATATGTTTTTTATTGCTTTTAAAGCTATTTCTTCAGAAAGGGAACTTATAGCAAATGGTAAGTTTACCTTGGAGTATAATTTTTTAAGCTCTCTACCCTTTATAACAGCGTACCCCACCCTTAAGCCTGCTAAGCCAAAACCCTTAGAGAAAGATCTTACAACTATAAGATTAGGATAATCAAGATTAATAGCGGAACTCTCATCATCGATGAAATCTCCATATGCTTCGTCTATCACAACTATAACCCCCAATTTATAAGCCTTATCTAATATAGCCCTTATACTCTCTATCGGAATTAATTGACCTGTAGGATTATTGGGATTATCTATGTAAATAAGAGCATACTCTTCAGAAAGCTTGTCCAAAAACATATCAGCATTAAACTCAAAGCCGTCTTTAGGACTTAAAGGAAGATATTCATATACACCGCCACAAATCTTAACCTCAGTGATGTACTCCGTAAACTGAGGGGTATAGCCTAAGACCAAAGAGTTTTCCTTAAGAAAGGCTTTGTTTATCTTCTCCAAACATCCCATTGAACCAGAACCTACAAAAACATCTTCCTCTTTAAAGCGATTTTTCCATCTTTCCACAAGAGCCTGTTTAAGACGATGATGATAAGGATCAGGGTAACTGCTTAAATCGAAACCTTCTAAATCTAAACCCTCTAAAATATTCTTAAATACCCCAAAAGGATTTTGCCCCAGGGAACAATCAAGCAAGTTGTTCCCTGGGCTTTCTTCTTCAACATAACTTTCCCTCTCCAAAACAAGTAAACTTCTCCTTATTTTATTTCCGGACAGATAAAAACTTACCATCCCCTTAGAAATCTTAAAACCTCATCAGAAACCTTCCCATCACGAACGTCCCTCATAGAGGACTCTATTACATCCAGAGCTCTTTCTAGTTCCTCTTCTTTTATTGTCAAAGGCGGGGCGATTCTTAAAACGTTTCCTCCCTTACCAAAGGTTACCAATATAAGTCCCTTCTCCCAAGCCCTCCAACAAATCTTAAGAGCTGTATTCCTATCGGCCTCTTTTTTATCCCTATCTTTGACTATATCTATACCTATTAAGAAGGCCACTCCTCTTACATCACCTATGAAACCAAATTCATCTTTCATCCTATTAAATTCATCTAAAGCTCTCTTCCCAAGCTTATTCGCCCTTTCAAGAAGGCCTTCCTCTTCCACAACTTCAATCGTAGCCAGAGCTGCTCTTGCATTAACAGCATGTCCACAATGCGTGAAAACAAAAAGTGGTGGAGGAACACTTTCTATTATATCCTCTTTACCAATAGTAGCCGAAATAGGCATACCTCCTCCCAAGGCTTTTGCAGTAACTATAATATCCGGAACAACATCGAAATTCTCTATAGCCCACCACTTACCTGTCCTTCCTATACCGGTCTGGACCTCTTCATCCACTAAAACTATTCCATATTTATCGGCTAAGTTTCTTAAGCCTACGATAAATTCTTTAGGAGGAATAACTACCCCAGCATCTCCCTGCATGGGTTCAAAAACTATAGCAGCAACGTCACCATCAAGTTCCTTAATTTTGCTTTCGATTTCCTCCAAAGCTTTAGAGCTCAAGACCTTAGGATCCTTGTATCCATCGATATTCCAAATATTTCTATAGGGATCAGGATATTCGACGAAGTGAACATCAGGTATAGGGAAAACCTTTCCTCTAACCTCAGGTTTAACTATACCTGTTAAAGACAAGGAACCATAAGTTGTACCATGGTAAGAATCCCTGAAAGCTATAACCTTTCTCCTACCTGTATAAGCCCTTGCAGCCTTAATTGCAGAATCGACCCCATCAGAGCCAGAAAACCCAAAGGTAACCCTCTTCTTGAAATTACCAGGAGTTATCTGAGCAAGCTTTTTAGCTAACTTAACGGGTGGCTCCTCATAGAGATAAGCGATAGTGTAGTTTAAAACTTTCTCCACCTGATCCTTTATAGCTGCTACTACCTTAGGATGCCTGTGCCCTACATTATAGACACAAGCGCTAGTTAAGAAATCTATATACTCGTTTCCATCCTTATCCCAAACTTTAGCACCCTCAGCTCTTTCAACACATAATGGATAATACTTAAGACCTGAAGCAGATGCTATATACTCATCAGAGTCTTTAACCTGCTTCAGATTCTCACTAACCTTAATAGACACATACCTCTCTACATCTTCCCACCGCATAAGAACACCCCCCATAATCAAACTTTTGATTAAAGCTCTTTTCTTACCCTCAATTCGCTATCCTTATAATACCAAATAGCAACAAAAGAAACAAAGTAGATTAGCAAAAATGGGGAGGTTAAACCTCCCCATTTTAACCAAAAGCTTATTCATTAAGCAAAATAGCTCCCCTATTAGCTGAAGTAACGAGCTTAGCATACCTGGCTAAATATCCAGTTCTATACTTGGGAGGTGGCGGAGTCCAACGAGATAACCTTCTTTTTATTTCCTCATCAGAAACACGAAGGGTAAGCTTTCTATTTGGTATATCTATTTCTATTTCATCCCCATCTTCAACTATAGCTATGGGTCCTCCTCTTTGAGCCTCAGGGGAAATATGCCCTATAACCGCACCCCTACTTGCTCCAGAGAATCTTCCATCGGTAACCAAAGCAACGCTCCCATCAAGTCCCATTCCGGCAATCGCAGAGGTAGGTCCAAGCATCTCCCTCATTCCAGGGCCACCCGCTGGTCCCTCATATCTAATTACAACTACATCTCCTTCTCTAATCTTTTTACCATATATAGCTTCTATGGCTTCCTCCTCAGAATTAAAAACCTTCGCCTTACCTACATGATAAAGCATCTCCTTCTTTACTGCAGACTCCTTAACCACAGCGCCATCAGGAGCAAGATTCCCCCAAAGTATAGCAAGTCCACCTCTTGGACTATAAGGATCTTCAACGCTTCTTATGACACTCCTATCAAGAACCTCTGCCTTCTTTATAAGTTCCCCCATAGTCACTCCCATAACAGTTAGTGCATCAAGATGAAGAAGGCCAAGCTTTGAAAGCTCTTTTAATACCGCTGGTATCCCTCCAGCTCTGTTTAAATCCTCTACATGTTGTTTACTTGCAGGAGAAATCTTACATAAAGTTGGGGTCTTCTTTGAAAGCTCATCGAACTTAGACAAGGGAAGCTCTATACCAGCCTCATGTGCTATAGCGGTAAGATGCAAAACTGAATTAGTAGAACCACCAAGGGCAAGATCTAAAACTATAGCATTTTCAAAGGCCTTTTCTGTCATTATATCCCTTGCTTTTATACCTTTTTGCACCATTTCAACTACCCTAATCCCAGCCCTAAAAGCTATTCTCTTTCTTATTCCATCGAACCCAGCTGGAACGGTACCATTTCCGGGAATGGCCATACCAAGCCCCTCTGATAAACAGTTCATCGTATTAGCGGTAAACATTCCCGCACAGGAACCGCAGCCAGGACAAGCAACCATAGCAAGACCCTCAAGATCTTCCTCCGTTATTTCTCCCTTCTTTTGTTTTCCTACCCATTCAAAAACAGTAGAAAGATCTACACTTTCCCCCTTATACAAGGAGGAAAACATAGGGCCACCGCTAACTATAGCTGCAGGAATATTAAGTCGAGCAGCAGCCATAAGCATTCCGGGTATTATCTTGTCACAATTGGTGATAAGAACAACACCGTCAAACTGATGGGCATTAACCATAAGCTCTATAGAATCAGCAATAACTTCCCTTGAAGGAAGAGAACTTTTCATTCCCTCATGACCCATGGCAATTCCGTCACATATACCTATAACAGGGAATTCTACGGGTGTCCCACCAGCATACATTACCCCTCTTTTTGCAGCATAAGAAATAAGATCAAGATGAACGTGTCCAGGGATAATTTCGTTTGCAGCATTAACGATACCTATAATTGGCCTTTTAAGCTCCTCTGGAGAATACCCTAGAGCATAAAAAAGCGACCTATGAGGAGCCCTTTCAACCCCTTCGACCACCTTTCTACTTCTTAACATTAGAATCACCCCCATTACTTAACATAATGGCGGGGTAGCTTTTCACCACCCCGCCAATTCATAAACACGTATGCTAACTAAAGCAGATTTATGGTTTCGGCCAAACTGATCTAAACTTCTCCTTGAAACCATTATAAGATTCCAAAACCTTAGCGGTGAATGGATCTTTCTTCGCCTGTTCTGCATAATACTTATCAGCCTCTGCTATAAAGGCATCTTCTATCTCCTTAGGTAACTGAAGAACCTGAATTCCAGCCTTACGGAACTTTTCCAAGGCCTCCAGGTCTGCCTTTACAGCCCTAGCATAGTAAGCAAAGGCTTCCTCGCTCCAAGCAGCTTCTATAATGTTCTGCAAATCTTTAGGAAGTTCTTCCCATTTCTTCTTATTGAAGAAGAACGGATTCCATTCATAAGGATGCCTTACTGGAGAGAGATAGATGTACTTTCCAGCCTCCTGAAGACCCATAGTCCAGTTAACAGCAGGACTCGCTACTTCATAAGCATCGATAACACCACGATGCATGGCCTCGAAAACCTCACCAACAGGCATTAACGTACAGGCAGCTCCTAACCTATCTAAGATAGCCGCACCATCTCCAGCCGAGCGAATCCTCATTCCCTTAAGATCCGCAACAGTCTTAAGAGGTTTGTTAGTAGTAAGGAATATCTCTGGCGGTGCCATCTGACCAGCGCTTCTAAGTATCTGAACGTTATAATCCTTTACCATTTCTAATATAAGCTCATGTCCTCCTCCTTCGAGAACCCAAAGTAAGGCTTCAGCTGGAGACATACCAGCGGGTTTAGCCGTAAATATAGGAGCTGCAGGCCACCTATCTCTATAGTACATATAACAGGTATCAGCAAAGTCTAGAACCCCCCTATGAACTCCATCTAGTTCTTTAGTAGCTGGATAAATAGCTCCCGCTGGATTAACCTTAAGAACCAACCTCCCACCACTTGCAGCCTCAGCTCTCTGACAAGCCCGTACTAAAGACTCATAGAAAACGTTTCCTGACGGCATACGAGATTGACCTGTAAAGGTATAGACCTTCTGCTGCTGTGCATAAGCTAACCCGACAAAAAGAGCAACTATTAGGCAAACAACTACTATTAACCACCATACCCTTTTCTTCATGACTCACCTACCTCCTCTCTTTAAAATTACTAACGAGTAAACATCTTGCTTGGCAGCCAAAGAATTATCTGCGGGAAGGCTACACACAAGGCTAACCCAATCATTATCAAAACTATAAAGGGTATAACACCACGAATAATATGATTTGTCTCTATACCGAGTTCCGGTGGAGCTGTACCTTTAAGGAAAAATATAGCATAAGCAAAAGGTGGCGTTAAGAAGGACATCTGAAGGTTCACGCAAACCATCATAGCAAACCATATAGGATCAAATCCTAATTTTGCTGCAATAGGAGTAACGATAGGTACAAGAAGGAGAACTATACCAAGCCAGTCTATGAACATGCCAAGGAAGAAAAGTATAGCCATTATTACAATAAATACTCCCCACTTTCCTCCAGGCGATTTCAGTATTAGGTTTCCTACCACATCACCGCAACCAGCCTTAAGAAAAACTCCTACAAAGGCAGAAGCCATCGCTAATATAAGGAAAACCATTCCGCTTAAGCGAAATGTATCAATAGCAACGCTTTTTAGTATCCCCCAACTAAACCTACGATAAGCTATAGCTAAAATGATGGCTGCAAAGCTTCCAACGGCCGCTGCTTCCGTTGGGGCTGCTATACCAAAAAATATACTACCAAGAACAGCTAAAATCAATATAACTGGTGGAACAAGAGAAACAAGAAGCATCTTAAGTTTCCTCGATAAGGGTATACCTATGATTTCCTCAAGAGGGACAGCCGGACCAGCATCCTTGTTTATCAAACAGTAAATAAGTATGTAAAGACAATAGAGGAAAGAAAGTAAAAATCCAGGGAAAAACGCTCCAAAGAAAAGCTTACCTACGGAAATACCCGCAGCAGGTCCATAAACTACAAGCATTATGCTTGGAGGGATGAGAATTCCTAAAGTACCTGCAGCACAAACAGTACCACTAGCTAAAGCTTTATCATAGCCTCGCTTAACCATAGGACCTAAGGCAAGCAAGGCCAAAGCTGTAACAGAAGCAGCTATGACACCTACACAAGCTGCCAAAATCGTACCCATTAAAACGGTAGCTACAGCGAGCCCTCCACGCAATCTGCCAAGCAAGATATAAAGGGTCTCGAAAAGACTCTCCGTTATTCCAGATCGCTCAAGCATATTACCCATGAACACAAAAAGAGGAATAGCCAATAAAGTATAGTTAGTAATCTGAGCAAATATTCGGCTATAATATAGCTCTATGGTGCTGGGAAGACCAAAAACCAAGGCTCCTAACGCAAATCCGACAGTACCTATACCTAAGGCAAATGGAAAACCGCTTATAACTGCTAAGAAAACCCCTAAAAACATTAAGACAGTGATAGTCTCCGGAGTAAGAATCATAACGACTCACCCTTTATCGCGTAATAAACATTACGAATGAAAAAAGCAACCCCTTGAAGGAAAAACAATAAAAAGCCTATAAAGATTATTGTCCTTAAAGGATAAAGTGGAGGATAAACATATGTGGTTGCTGATGTTTCTTTAATAGAGATTGAGAAAACCATCCAAGAATAAGAAGAGGTAACCATCGTACCTATTAAAGGAAAGAAAAGAAAGATAGAACCTATAGCATCTATTAACGCTCTCCCCCGAGGGGATAAACGAGCGTAGAGGATGTCAACACGAGTATGAGCATTCCGAAGAAGCACATAGCCCCATGATAAAACATACATGGCTGCTCCTGACATAATTATAAGCTCATACTCCCATGCAGTAGACTGATGAAGAAGGTATCTTCGAATGACACCTATAACTCCTATTAAAACTAAAACCGCAGCTAACCACCCAACTTGCATTCCTATCTTCTCATTAACAAGATCGATGAATTTAAGAATGCTTCTCAAACAGAACCACCCCCTTTTTATACCCTAACCCCCATATCAAGCTGAACAAAAACCTTCACTTATACTAAAACCCAGTACACTATTCATTATACACCTATGAAAATTATAGCGTCAAGGTACAAATCCCCTTGATACAAAAACTTTTTAAACACTAAATATCAGGATTACCACTAAAGCTTCTTCTAACATAATACCTAAAAAATTAATTCAGCATACCTATACAGGAGAATCTTGTCCCCATCTTTAATCCAGGGGGCAAAGGCGAGTGCCAAATTTATAAGAGCAGAGTAAAGAATATAGAAAACAAGATGGTGGTTGTCGACATTACTACACATGAGATCCTAAGATACTTAAACCTGTAATAATTGATTCTGAAATACAGCTTTATGAAGATAAAGAAATGAATAACTATAGCAAGAGAAGCTCAGCGAATTTTTAATAAGTCAAAAAGAAGCTGTCAAAAGCTCAATAAAAAGAAGTTAAGAGAGGAACAACTAAAGAAATGGTGAAAATAAAGAAAGAGGGAAAGAACCAAGCATTAACGCCTGTAAGTTTCAGGAAGGAATATAAGCAATATAGCGTAAAGCTCAAGTCTTCCAGCTACCATACAGAAGCTTAATAACCACTTAGCAAACGGATTAAAGAAAGCGTAGTTTTCGGCAGGACCAACCCTTCCTAGACCAGGTCCAATATTTCCTAAGGTAGCTGCAACTGAAGCTATAGAGGTGATTAGGTCATATCCCATAGCAGCTATTACCAAAGACGATACAATAAAAACTAACATATAAATCATAAAAAAGCTTAAAACAGAATCAACCATGTTAGAGTGAAGCGGTTTACCATTTAACTTAATAGATATAACAGCTTCAGGATGAACTAACCTATAAAGCTCTTTCTTAAAAACCTTAAGCAAGATTAAAATTCTAACGTGTTTCATGGCTCCTCCTGTAGATCCAGCGCACCCACCGACAAACATTAAAATCAAGAGAAGATACTGAACAAAGGGAGGCCATGATGAATAATCTGTAGTAACATAACCTGTAGTCGTTAGGATAGAAACTATCTGAAAAGAGGCATAGCGAATAGAGTCTCCTATATTACTATAAGTTCCACTTAAATACAAAAACACCGTAGCAAAGACTACACCAACTAACACAAAACCTACATAAAACCTAAACTCATCGTCTTTAATAAACCCCTTTAGATCTCCCTTTAACGCGCGATAATGAAGAGCAAAGTTGGCTCCTGCTATGAACATAAAAGCTGTTATAACTATTTCAAAGTAAAGATTATTATAATAACCTATACTTTTATTAAAGGGTGAAAAACCACCTGTTGCAACAGTTCCAAAGGTGTGACACAAAGCCTCATATAAGTTCATACCACCCACATAAAGCAAGATGGTTTCAGCTGCCGAAACTATGAAATAAACTTCCCAAAGTATCTTTGCAGTCTCTCTAACACGAGGTTTTATCTTTTCCGCCACAGGACCCGGAACCTCAGCCTTAAAAAGGTGCATACCACCAACACCAAGAGCCGGAAGAATAGCAAGAGAAAGAACTATTATTCCCATACCACCAAGCCAATGAGTAAAATCTCTCCAAAAAAGTATCCCCTTGGGGAGAACTTCTATATCTTTAAGTATACTTGCTCCTGTAGTAGTAAAACCCGACATAGACTCAAAAAAACAATCAACGTACTGCTCAAAAAATCCACTGAAGTAATAGGGAAGCGCCCCTAAAGCAGCACAACCCAACCACCCAAAGGCAACAACCCCAAAACCTTCCTTTGGAGTAAACTCCTCTCCTTTCTCCCCAAGAAGTATTAAAGAGCTACCTGAAGCTATAGATACAAGAATAGCTTTAATAAAAGGAAAAGCACTTTCATTAAAATAATACGACCAAGCCATAGAAGGGATCATTGATAAACCTAAAAAGAGGAAAAGCCAGCCTACTGGATATGAAACAACTCTGAACCGCAACTTTAAGATTCTCCCCTTTCAGAAAACCACTCTGGAATTTCCTTAATCATTTCGCCCATCAAGAAAACCACAGCTTCATCTCCCTCTTCAAGTTTCGTTTCGCCTCGAGGAATTATAACATCCTCCCCTCTAACGATAGCTCCCACAAGAAAACCCTCAGGTAACGGAAGATCACGCAATCTACCTTCCGTGATTCTCGCACCCTTACCAACTTTAACATCTACAACTCTAGCATTAGCTTCCTCAACCAGAGCAATCGATAAAATATCCTCTCGCCAAACATGCTTAAGTATACTACTTGCCGTAGCAAGTCTCGGGTTAACTATTGCATCGATCTTCTCAAGATAATCTACAAGCTTAACATAATCAGACTTTTTAACTAAAGCTATTCCCTTTTTGGCACCCTGGCTTTTTGCGAGAAGAACGGAAAGAAGATTCACTTCATCATTTTGAGTCAAAGAAACAAAACCATCTACTTCAGAAACTCCTTCTTTTTTAAGAAGAGCTAAATCCGTTCCATCTCCCTGAATTACCAAACTGGAAGAAAGACTATCTGCAAGCATACCACATCTTTCAGCACTCTTACTTATTACTTTCAAACCAGAAAAGCCATGCTCCTCTAACATCTTAGCAAGCCAATAAGTCGTTTCCCCTCCCCCAATAAGCATTATTTTCTTAGGCTTTTTCCACTCAGCCCCTAAATAGATGGAAAGCTTATAAAGATCCTCTCTCTTCCCTACTACAAAAACTTTATCTCCAGCTTCTATTTTATTTCTACCATGCGGGATAAAAGCTCCACCACCACGTATAATACCTACTACTAAGAAAGTGCCATCAATCTCTTTAGATATCTCAACTAAGCTTTTCCCTAATGCAGGAGCATCACTTGAAACCCTAAGTAAATATACTACAACCCTACCAGAAGCAAACTCCATAACCTGAGATGCTGGAGGAACCTGAAGCAGGTGAAATATCTCAGAGGCGACCACCCTTGTAGGGTTAATAATTAAATCTATACCTATTCTTTGAGCAACCATTCCTGTAGGTTCATCATACTCCAAAGTTTGAACTCTTGCTACAACTCTCTTAACGCCGAGCTGTTTAGCTATAAGGCAAGCTACGATGTTAGTTTCATCACTATCTGTAACGGCTATAAGCATGTCAGACTCGCTAACTCCTGCTTCTTCAAGAACGGAAAGTTGGGAACCACTTCCTTGTATAGCAAGTACATCAAGTCTTTCTTGAATATCGGAGATCCTTTTCTCATCTTTGTCTATAACCACAACATCATGTCCCTCATTGGAAAGAACCTTTGCAAGATTAAAGCCTACTTCTCCAGCACCCACAACTATAACCCTCATCTAACGCCCCTCCTCATCTAAAGAAATAATAAGTTGAGCAAGCCTTAAGCCAATACTATCAACGAGCAATGGATCTTTCCCTTCAACCATAATTCTAATGAGAGGCTCCGTTCCAGAGGGCCTTAAAACGACACGCAGACTCTTTTTCCAGCTTTCCGAAATCCTATTTAACTCCTCTTGAAGCAAAGCTGATGAAATAATGCTGTTTTTATCTTTAACCCTTATATTCCAAATTCTTTGTGGGTAACGGGGAAAACTATCTATATAATGTTCAAGGCTCTCACCGAAGGTTAGTATCTTTATTGCTGTAACCATACCGTCACCCGTACAAACTTCAGGTCTAAAGATTACATGGCCTGAAGGCTCTCCTCCTAAAGGCAAATCCCTTTTTTTCACCTCTTCATAAACCCACCTATCTCCTACAGGAACCCTTATAAAGCCTATTTTCATGGAAGACAACACTTCCTCTAGTCCAAGGTTGCTCATTACCGTTCCAACCACAGCACTAGGCTTAAGTTTTGAAGCTGCAAGATAAAGAATCACATCCCCATCAGCTATCATACCTCGTGAATCAGAAAGCATAACCCTATCTCCATCACCATCGAAAGCAAAACCCAGATAAGCTTCTTCTCTCGCCACTGCCGATACCATCTCACCTGTAGAGGTAGATCCCACTCCAGCATTTATATTTATTCCATCAGGTTCACAACCTACTTTTATAACCTCAGCACCAAGGTTTTCAAATACTAAGGGAGCTATCTCAAATAAAGCACCATTAGCAGCATCAACTACAACTTTTAAGCCATCAAGTTTAAGACCCTTGGCTACTTTAAGAAGAAAAGGAACATAGTATTCCTTTGGATCTACCTTATAGAGCTTGCCCAAATATATCCCTGTTGGCAACCCCCAATCTTTTTCAAGCATCCTTTCTATCATTAATTCTGACTCAGGAGACAATTTCTCTCCAAACGAATTAAAAAACTTCACCCCATTATACTCATAAGGATTGTGTGAGGCAGAAACTACTGCTCCGCCATCAGCTTTAAGCTCCCTAACTAAGAAAGAAATTCCTGGTGTAGATAAGATTCCAACATCGATTACATCACAACCAGATGAAAGAAATCCTGCTATTAACGCAGAGATAAGAGCATAGCCACTTAAGCGAGTATCCTTACCAACTACCACTATAGGTTTCTCTTTACTCTCCTTAAGCAAAAAACCATAAGCTCTAGCTACTTTTAAAACCACCTCTGGCTTCATGTTTCCCGAGTTAGCTATATCTCTAATTCCATCAGTTCCAAAAAGCTCCATATTTCATCCTCCTTCCTTAACGATTGAAACTTTTACCATTTCAGGAGTAACAGAAATCACTTCTAAACCAGGAGGTAGGGAAATAGATACCGGAAGAGTGGCTTCCTTAACATCCACACCCGAAACATCTACTAGAACTAAAATATCCTGAATATTAAGAGACATTATCTTAGTGTACGGACCTTTAACCTTAACTTTAACATGATTAGGAGATACTCTCCACTTCAAAAAGACGCTGCTACCATGAATTCTAACAGGAAGAAAATACTCCCTCTCCAAAACTCTTTCCTTAAGCTCCACTATTACTCTAATATTAGGTTTTTCAACGAACTTTAACTCTGCAGGGGCAGAAAGAGTCATATCAAAAATCTCTGTCTTACTAAGCTCGGAAACATCTAGCGGCGGCGTCACTATCTCATTTATCTTATCTAATGCAGAAGATGGTCCCATTACAGTAATATGAGATGGAATCGCTTCAACAGAAACGATTTCAAAAGCTTCATTGGGCTTCCCCTTTATATCTACTTTAACCTTGACTATCTTAGTTGGCCACCCAGGTTTTAAAGAAACAGAAGCTCTAACTCTAGATGGTATTATCATAAGCTCAGATAAAGAATTTTCAGAAACTCCTTCCGCTCTTAGCTCTAAAACAGCATCGATATTTCCCACAGCCCCACCAATATTCAAGGTAGCAAAAACGTAAGGCACCTTCTCCACCACATCCTTAGGACCTCTAATGATCACGCTGTTAGGAACCGCTTTCACCTCATTAACCAAAAAACCTTCAGCAGGATTTCCCACCGTTAAAACTCTTACAGGAACCTCTCGATCTATAAGCTCCCTTATGGACACCACTAAAAAGGGGGGTTTAATCCTAACTACATGAACTCCAGGAGGAACAAGAGCCTGAACTTGAAGCCTATATATACCTGGATTCAAGCCCTGAAGATCCACAAAGGCTTCAAGATCTCTTGATGTTAATCCTCCCAAAACATTTTTACCCCCCTTTAAGTTAAGCTCGACGCTTTTGGTTTCATACTCTACTAAGATCTTCTCAGGGGGATTCTTGACCTTTACAGGAACTTCAATTATTCTCTCCACAACTTGTGGCCCCTCAATCCACACCGTATAGTACCAAAATATTATAGAAATCATTAAAGAAACTATTAATAAAAAAAGCTTACTTTCAAGGATATTCCATATGCCCCTCAACTCTATTCCCCCTTCAACCAAGACAAAAGCCTATCTTTAAAGTTCTCTCTTTGTTTAGTGAAATAGTATCTTTCAAGAAGCCTTCTTATAGCCTCCTCATTAAGATTCGTTACCAATCTACCATTAACTGCAAAAGAAACTTCTCCCCTTTCCTCTGAAACCACTAAAACCCAAGCATCTGTAACCTCACTTAGCCCTAATGCAGCCCTATGTCTTGTACCAAACCGTCTATCTATCTCTCTATCAGACAGCGGGAAAAAACAACTTGCAGCTAAAATTTTATCCTCCCTAATTACAACAGCACCATCATGAAGCGGACTTCTAGGATTAAAGATCGAAAGAATAAGCTCAGCAGATATCTCTGCACCTAATTTGACACCCTTATCCCAAAAATCCTTTAAGCTGCTCTTCCTCTCGAAAGCAATTATAGCACCTATTTTACTCTCTCTAAGAGAAGTTATAGCAATAAAAAGCTCACTAACGATCTGAGCTCCTCTCCTGGGAGAAACCCCTTTACTCTCCCAAAAACCCCCTCCCAGCCCTTCAAGACCTCTTCTAAGCTCCGGTTGAAAAACTATAGGTATGACTATAAAAGACAAACTTATGACTCTTTCAAGAAAGTAACTTATAGCCTGAAGCCCCATAAATTTTGCTAATCCATTCAAGAGAAGAATCAAAAGAAGCCCTTTAACAAGTTGAAATGCTCGCGTTCCTCTCAAAAAGAGCAAAACCCTATAAACAACATAAGCTATTATTAAAATGTCCGCAATATCCTGCCACCTAAGAGGCATTCCTCCCCACCTTTCCCTCTATCTCCTCAAGAGCTTTATGCGCCTCCTCATCCGTTGGATATACCTTAAGAACCTTTAACCACTCTACTTCCGCTTCCCTAAACATTCCTCTTCTCATATACCCTCTTGCTAAGAGCCTATGTGCTTCCACATGCTCAGGCTTAAACTTCAAATCCGCCTTAGATATGGAAATCTCTTGCCTTGAAATTTTATCGATCGCTTCGAGAGCTTCCTTATCCTCCGGATCGATATCCAAAATGTTCCTCCAGCAAGAAACCGCATCCTCAAATCTCCCCTGCCTATGGTAAAGCTTTGCAAGCTGCCTTAAGATATCCACATTCCTAGGCTCCTTATGTGACAACTCCTCAAGAATAGCCAGTGCCTTACCAGGCTCCCCTATCTTTATATAACTCATGGAAAGCAAAAGAGAAATTTCTCTATCACTAAAACCCCCTTTTATTGCATCCTCAAAAACATTCGTAGCATTCTTAAACCTTTCCACGAACATATAACTTTTACCGAGAAGATAGTAAAGATCTCTACTTTTAAACTCCTTACTTTTTGCTTTTTCAAGAAATTCTATAGCCTTGTCATAATCCCCCACTCTATAATAATGCCCCCCTATAAGATAATAAACCTCACCATTCTCTATTCCAAGTTTCAAAGCTTTCTCCGCCTCTTGTAAAACCATCTCCCACGCATCTTCCTTAGCGTAAGCCCAAGCCATCTTAAGATGAATATCTCCCCTTTCTGGGAAGATCTCGGCAGCCTTTCTCCATGACATTAAGGCTTTAACCCAAAGTTCCTTAGAAGCATAAGAATCTCCCAAGAAAATATAAGCATTAACATCTTGAGGGTTCAATTTTATTACTTCTTTCCAGATGTCTATAGCTCTGGAATAAAAGCCTCTTTCCATACAAAGCAAAGCTAGATTAACCTTAGCACCATAATGATTAGGATTCACCTTAACTGCCTCCTCTAATTTTTCCATAGCCTCATCTATCAACCCTTGCTTTAGAAAGACAACAGCAAGATCATTGTAAGCATCTGCATTATAAGGATTAACCTTTATAACCTTCCTATAGCAATTCACAGCCTCATCAAGTCTTCCTATTTCATCATATACGTAGCCCATATTCCACCAAGCTCTATCAAAATTAGGATTTAATTCCACAGCTTTCTTAAACTCCCTAAGCGCTTCCTCCACCCTCCCAAGCTTAAAAAGAATCTCCCCTAAGAGATTCCTCGCCTCTACGTAATAAGGATCTATAAAAACGGCCTTTTCGATCTCCCTTTTTGCCTCTTCCACATTCCCAATGTTTAACAAAGCTAATCCCAGCTTATATCTATACTCACTATTCTTAGGATCCATGCGAATAAGGGTTTTACCTATAGATATGGCTTTACTCCATTCCCCCCTATCTACAAGCTCCCTAAACTCCTTTTCTAAAACTTCCTTTTCTTCCAAACGTTCTCCCCCCATGAAAGTTAAGCTTGCTGTGGGAGTCGCTTATAAACCCCCACAGCTTTAACTATCCCCTATTGCTTTAATAACTCATCGCTAGGCTTAAATTCAACATCAAGGCTCTTTAAATCGGTTGGCTTACCTAATACTCTAACTACAAGAATAAGCATTCCAAATATCATTAAAAGAGAAATCCCAGGATTAAGCCCATAACCCGCAGGTATATAACCAACCAGTGCAGCAACTACTGCCACAGTAATAGCATAAGGTAGCTGAGTATTAACATGATCCATATGATCACAAACTGAAGCCATAGAGGACATTATGGTAGTATCAGATATAGGAGAACAGTGATCACCAAAAACAGCCCCTGTAAGCACAGCACCTATAGTTGGAATTAACGGAGCACCAAGAGCATTAGCTAAGGGAACAGCAAGAGGCATGAGAATTCCCATCGTCCCCCAAGACGTTCCAGTAGCAAAGGAAACAAAAAGCGCTACCACAAAGACAACCAACGGAGCAAACTGAGGTAAAAGACGCCCTTTAGTTAGACCTATTATATATTCAGCTGTTTTCATGTCATCGCATACTCCTTTTATAGACCATGCAAGAGTTAGAATAATAAGAGCTATTATCAAGCTCTTTGCTCCTTCTACCCAGGCTTCGAAAGCTTGGGATAAGGTCAAAATTCTTTGAGAAATGGCCAGCAATATAGCAACAGCACTCGTAGTAAAGGAAGACCATAATAAGACAAGGGATGCATCCGCATTACCTATAGCATCACGAATTCCTGAAAAGGTAAAAGGTTTTTCAAGCCCTCCGCCATTATACCAAAGACCGACCAAAGTAACGATTATCATAGTTAAAATTGGAAGCCAAGCATTTATAGCCCTTATAGACTTTCCTTCAGGAACATAAAACTTGGCTAACTCAGGCGAAGCCAAAGGCTTAGCATCATCCCTCAAAAGCTTACCTGTGGTTCTAGCTCTAACTTCAGCTTGATACATAGGACCATAATCCCTTTGAAGCAAGATTATTACGAGAACCATGAAAACAGCTCCTAAACAATAAAACCTATAAGGAATGCTCTTTAAAAAGATAAGATAAGCGTTCTCCTGAATCCCTACCTTCTCAAGAGCCTGCTGAATTAAACCCAATTCGTACCCTACCCATGTTGATATTATAGCCCAACTTGCTACAGGAGAAGAAGTAGAATCAACTATATAAGAAAGCTTTTCTCTTGAAACCCTTAAGCTATCTGTTAAAGGTCTCATAGTATGCCCTACTAAAAGGGTATTTGCATAATCATCAAAAAATACTATCAGGCCCATAAGCCATGAAAAAAACTGAGCTCCTCTTGGAGTCTTAGCTCTCTTAGCTAAGCTTTGAGCTATCGCTAATGTTCCTCCGCTCCTACTCATTACACCAACTGCACCAGCTAAAGTCATAGAGAAAATCAATATTGACATGTTCCACGTCCCCCCATCCTTGGGGACAAGGGCTCTTAAAACGTAACTATCAAAGGTAGAAAGGAAACCACTCCATGGGTTCCAACCAGCAAGAATTGTTGCTCCAATCCATATACCCATGAATAGGGAAAAAAGTACTTCCTTAGTCAAAAAGCAAAGTAAAATAGCCAAAACTGGGGGCAGTAGCGATAAAAAACCATATGGATGTACATCCATGTCTTATCTCCTCCTTTCAAAAACTTAGTTTATAAAAACCTTACTCACATATGGAGATGTAGAAGCAAGAAGCATAGCTCCATAACTCAAGTTAAAGGTGAGAATGTCACCTACCTTTAAGGGGATAAGGCAATCGCTAACATCAAGAATAGTATGATCGCTTGATCCTCCTAGGACGTTAATACCTTCGAGCTGAGGGATTAACCCGTCAATATCCACATCTTGTCTACCTAATGCCAATATAGCTTTCTTTCTCACCCCCTTATCCTCAAAGCAGGTTTTTTTCCCAAAAGCATCTTTTCCTCTCTCTCCTATTGGGAAAGAAGGTTTAAACTTGAGCTCTACTATTTCAGCTTTAAGTAAAAAAGTATCCTGTCTCAAGTAAGAAATCTCCCTATCCCTACTTGAGTCTTTGCCCAGAAGTATAGCCTCTCCTACCCTAAGTTGGTTTATCCCTTTTGGCATAACTCCTTTCTCTAGAAGATATAAACTAACGGTTCCTCCAACCGAAACTATAGGAATATCAAATTTAGTATACTCTCGAGCTAAGGAAGCATAGTTTACTAACATAGATAAAGACTCCTCTGTAGGAAGAATGCCACTAAAACAACCGAAATTAGCTCCTATACCCCAAAGCTCTACACTCTTAAGAGCTTTGAAAATATCTAAATAGGATAAAAGATTGGTTGGCCATATACCTTCCCTTAGATCTCCCATATCTATCATTAGAACCGCTCTAAACCTCTTTCCAAGCCCACCAGCTCTCTCATCCAAAGCCCTTATAACGCTTATATCACTAACCAAGGCTATATCAGCAAGCTCAACAACATCCCTAATCTCCGAGAGCATAGGTATTCTTAAAAGCATAAGAGGGCAGGCTATTCCTGCCCTCCTAAGCTTCTTTACATTTTGAATCCTTGAATCTCCTAGCACTTTCACCCCAGCATCAAGAAAAGCAAAAGCTACTTCTGGAAGAGCAGAACATCCTTTAACAACACCAACAAGATCTACATCGCTCTTATTACAAAGCTCAAGAACCTTAGAGGCATTTTCTTTTATTCTTTCAAGATATATCTCCAAAGCGGGGTACATAACTAAATCACTATCAACGCCAATATAGCCTTGTGAGCATGAAGCCTGTTCTCAGCCTCATCAAAAACCACAGAAAGCGGTCCATCTATAACATCATCAGTTATCTCTTCCCCTCTATGCGCAGGAAGACAATGCATTACTATAACATCATCCTTAGCAAGAGAAACTAAAGCAGAATCTACCCTATATGGCTGAAAAAGCCTTACCCTTTCTTCCCTTTCAGATTCCTGCCCCATACTTACCCAAACATCAGTATAAATTATATCCGCACCCCTAACTCCCTCTTTAGGATCGTTCACTATTTCTACCTTAGAGCCACTTCTTTTAGCAAACTGCTTTGCTCTCTCCAGTACATCCTCATCAGGGTAGTAGCCTTTAGGGGTACATATCGTTATATCCATACCCATTATGGTGGAGCCATAAAGAAGAGAGTGAGCCATGTTATTAGCCCCATCACCTACGTAAACCAATTTTAACCCTTCAAATCTCCCTTTCTTCTCCCAAATAGTTAAAAGATCTCCCAAAACTTGGGTTGGGTGACATTTGTCAGAAAGACCATTTATAACAGGAACTGAAGAGTACTTGGCAAGCTCCTCTACTGTAGAATGTGAGTAAACTCTTGCCATTATACAATCAACATACCGTGAGAGAACCCTTGCCGTATCCGCTAGTGTTTCTCCCCTTCCAAGCTGAAGATCATTCTTACTTAAGTAAAGCGCATATCCTCCAAGTTGATACATAGCTACTTCAAAAGAAACCCTTGTTCTCGTCGATGGCTTCTCAAAAATCATCGCAAGCGTTTTTCCAGCAAGAAGAGGTGGAAACTCTCCCCTTTTAGCCTTAAGTTTAAGATCTCTAGCGGTTTCAAGAAAGGTTTCTATCTCCTCTCTTGTAAAATCCGCAAGGGTCAAAAAATGCCTACCCTTTAGTTTACATACCATCTGTATAAAACCTCCTTCAGGCTCCATATTTCTTTAGCCTTAAAGCATTTGCTAGAACTAAAGGCATAAGGTCAACAGCGTTCATTACACCTAAGCTCCCTCTTAAGCATTCGGATTCCCCAAATTTAGAGACCTTGCTTGGCAAAACATAAGGAGACCATAGCAATACCGGCACTGGATGCCAGCTATGAGCTTTAAGCAAAGACGGGGTTGAATGGTCCCCAGTAATAACCAGAACATCAGGTTTAGCTTCAATTAAGATTGGTATAGCCTTATCCACTTTCTCTATCATTTCTACCTTTTTATCGAAGGCTCCATCTTCGCCGTAAGAATCGGTTTTCTTTATATGAATATAGAAGAAATCATATTTATCCCGATTATCTTTTACTACTTTAAAGGCATCCTCAGGTTCCGGTCCTGCACTCAAGGAGCTCATACCAAGAAGCTGAGCTAAACCTCTGTACATAGGATAATAAGCTACCGAAGCACACCTTAGTCCATAAAGCTCCTCCATGCTTGGTATATCTGGTGGAAGAGAAAAACCCCTTAAAAGAATAGTATTAGCCGGAAACTCATCTTTTAAGACCTCCGTAGCCATGTCTATAAACTTATTAACTATCTCTTCAGATCTTTTAGCTTCAGGAGATAGGGCTCTAGCCTTTTCAACAGGCAAACCATTTTTCTGAGGATCTGCGTCAGTGAGCTTATCAGAAAGATTTTCACCCCTAAAAACAATCGCAAACCTATGTTCCATACCTGGATAAAGAAAAACCTGAACCCCATCTATCTCCTTTATCTTATCGGCAAGCTTGGCCGTTAGCTTCTGATTAACTTCTGTAGAAATTCTCCCAGCTCTCCTATCAGTTATAATACCATCTTTCAGAGTAGCGTAATTCCCTCTACAGGTTAAATCTCCCTTCCTAACATCAGCCCCAACTCCAAGCGTTTCTAATATCCCTCTACCGATGTCATATTTAAGAGGATCATAACCAAACAGAGCTAAGTGACCTGCTCCACTTCCAGGAGTTAAACCTGGAAAGATCGGATGAAGGAGTCCACAAGCCCCATCATAAGCAAGCTTATCCATGTTAGGAGTATAAGCAGCTTCGAGCTCAGTCTTACCGTTCACTGGCAATCCCCCGATTCCATCCACTACCAAGAAGAATATCTTAGTGTTCGCATCCCTTATTACAAGATCCCTTAATACAGACTCCCTGTCCATCAATTCCCCCTCCTTTAAAGCCCTACCTCTTCTCCTCTTCCTGCTCTCTTTGAGCTTCCTCAATTATTCTTTTAGTTATCTCAGGAGGAACCTCTTCATAATGAGATAGATTCATTCTAAAACTTCCTCTTCCAGAGGTAATTGAGCGAAGAGTTATAGCATAGCGAGCCATCTCCGCCATAGGAACTAAGGCTTTTACCGTTTGAAGCCTTCCTCTCGCTTCAATACCTAGAATCCTCCCTCGCCTGCTATTTAAGTCCCCCATAACATCGCCAAGATAATCCTCAGGTACGGTTACCTCTACCTCCATTATTGGTTCAAGCAAAACAGGGTTAGCCTCAGAAATACCTTTCTTAAAGGATAGAGATGCTGCTATTTTAAAGGCCATCTCTGAAGAGTCTACTTCGTGATACTTCCCATCGTAAAGAACAGCTTTAAAATCTACAGTGGGATAGCCTGCTAAAACACCCTTCTGCATAGCCTCCCTCAATCCCTTTTCAACCGCAGGTATATACTGCTTAGGAACAACTCCACCGACGATTCTATCCTCGAATTGAAAACCGCTCCCCCTCGGCAGAGGCTCATACTCAATCCAGACCCACCCATACTGACCACGACCTCCACTCTGCTTAACGTATTTACCCTCTGCCTTAGATCTACCTTTTATTGTCTCCCTATAAGGTATCTTAGGCATTCTAACATTAAGTTCAACATTGTACCTCGACCTCATCCTGTCTATGGCAACCTCAAGATGAATATCTCCCATACCAGCTATAATTGTGTCTCCCGTTTCAACATTCTTGTAAGATTTAAAGGTAGGATCCGCTTCCATAAGCCTCTGAAGAGCATTGCTAAGGCGATCTTCGTCACCCTTGGTTTTAGGCTCTATAGCTAAGAAATAAACTGGATCTGGAAATGTAACGCTTGGGAAAACTATAAGAGCATCCTTAGAGCATAAAGTATCTCCAAAACCGCTAACCTTAGGTTTTGCTATAACAACTATATCTCCAGCAATAGCCTTTTCAGCCTTAACAAGAGATTTACCGAGAGGATAAGACAAGTTACTTAGTCTTTCTTCTTCTCCTTTTGTAGAGTTAAAAACAGTCGCATCAGCTTGGACCTCTCCTGACCAAACCCTCAAATAAACGAGCTTACCTACATATGGATCTAAAGCTACTTTAAATACCCAAGCAGAAAAAGACCCTCCCGAGTTTGCCTTTCTTTCCATTTCCTCTTTACTATCAGGATGGATCCCCTTAACAGGAGGCCTTTCTACAGGAGATGGAAGAAGATCTACTATATATTCCATAAGTTGCTTTATCCCAATATTCTCAGTAGACGAACCACATAAAACAGGGATTATTTCTCCCTTTAGCACCGCTTTCCTCATTGCCTTAACTATTTCATCTGGAGACACCTCTTCTCCGTTAAGATACCTCTCCATAAGCGATTCATCAGTTTCTACGACCTTTTCTACAAGCATCTCCTTCATCTCAGAAACTCTATCTTTCAAATCAGCAGGAATCTCTTCTTCCTTAAACTTTCCGCTCCTATCTTTCTCGTAAACATAAGCCTTGCCTTTGAGAAGATCAATGACACCCTTAAAAGTTTGCTCAGATCCTATAGGAATGAGTATAGGAATAGCATCTCTGGAAAGGTAATCCTTTATCATTTCATAAACCCTATAAAAATCTGCTCTCTCCCTATCAAGCTTATTTACGAAAACCATTCTTGGCAAACCAAGCTCAGCAGCATATTCCCACGTCTTTTCTGTATTAACTTCAACACCAGAGACAGCACAAACCACACTTATCAAGCTATCGCAAACCCTTATCGAAGCAAGAACCTCTCCTATAAAATCAGCATAACCAGGCATATCTATAACATTTATCCTTTTGCCCTTATAATCAACAAAGCCAACCGCAGCGTTAATGGAGATTTTTCTCTTAATCTCATCAGGATCAAAATCCATAACAGTATTACCCTCATCAACTTTCCCTAACCGCGTAATAGAACCTCCATTAAAAAGAATGGCTTCCGCTAACGAAGTTTTACCAGCACCACCATGAGCTATCAAACCTACATTTCTAATGTCAGAAGAGTTATACCCCATAATTTTAACCTCCTCCTTTACATAATATTCCAATTGCCTCTATATGAGACGTCTGAGGGAACATATCAACCCATTTAAGGGCTACTAAATTATAGCCCGCTTCTTTCAAAACATTCGCATCCCTTGCCAAAACGGGAGGATGACAAGAAACGTAAATCAGCTTTCTTATGTTACTTCTTTTAATGGCATCTATCACTTCCTTTCCCATTCCTTCTCTAGGCGGGTCAGCAACAAGAGCCTCAGCTTCAAAATCAAATAAAAGAGAAGGGAAAATTCGCCCTACGTCTCCTCTTATAACTTCCACTTTTCCTAAAAGGCCATATCTGCGAAGATTTTCCTCCGCATCTTCAACTGCAGAACTATTTACCTCTATAAGCTTAACCTCCTTACCATCAATAGCAAGCAACATAGCTAAAATTCCAACCCCACCATAAAGATACCATACTTTCTTAACTTCCTTAAGCTCCTTGACTATAAAAAAATAAAGCTCTTCACCTACCTTAGGATTAACCTGTGAGAAAGAATCATAAGAAAATCTAATGTCAAGATTGCACCATTTCCCAAATATATAAGGCTTTCCTTTCAAAACAGACTTCCTTTCAATTATGGAAAAAGGAAGCTCCTTAAGTTTTTCTCTCTTCCTTTTCTTCACCCCCTCCTTAATATGAACAAGAACTTCACCACTTCCATAACTACATATAATAGAAATCTCTTCCCCTTTTTCGAAACCTCTTATCTCCTCTAAACTCCTTTTAGCCTCATTTATGGAAGACACAAGAATTGGACAATCTCCAACCCAAACAATTTCATTGGTTCCTTCTTTAAAAAAACCTAACCTTCCTCTATGATCAGAATGAAAACGAGCTCTATATCTATAACCCCACGGCTGCCCTTCAGAAATCAATTCCGGTTTAATAGAAAAACCCCCTATTCTCTTAAAAACATCCTCTAAAACCTGATTTTTAAGGCAAATTTGAGCTTCGTAGGATATATGTTGCCAATCACACCCCCCACAAATTCCAAAATACGAACATCTTGGAGAAACTCTAAAAGGAGAAGGCTCTATGACCTCCACAATATTAGCAAAAGAATAACTTTTCCTTCTATCCTTTATCCTAGCCTCAACTACCTCTCCACTAATACCCCCTTTAACAAATATGAGACCATCCGGTGTTCGACATAATCCATATCCGCCATAAACCATCTTTTCAATAAAAAGCCTCATGAAAGAGCTTTAAGCTCCTCCTCCAATACTTTTCTTACTACAGCCGGATTAGCTTTTCCTTTCGTTACCCTCATAACCTGCCCCAAGAGAAAATTAAATGCTTTATCTTTACCACTTAAGTAAGAATGAACCGCATCTTGATTCTCAGCTAAAACGGACTTCACCGCTTCCCTTATCGCACTTTCATCACTAACCTGCTCTAATCCTTTAGATTTAACTATTTCATGAGGAAACCTCCTCAATCTAACGGCTTCCTCAAAAACGGATTTCGCAATTTGAGCGTTTATCACCCCATTATCAAGAAGCTCCAATATTTCTTTAAGATAAGGAACCACAAAAACGCTTTCCTCTATTCTAAGATTAAGCTCATCAACTATCCTAAGAAACTCCACTTGAAGCCAATTAGAAACCTCTTTCGGCCTACCTATCTCTCTAACACAGGTATCAAAGAGATCTCCTAGGGGCTTAGAAGAGCTTAAAACTGAAACTTCATAATCCCCTAAGCCATAGTCTCTTTTCCACCTTTCTCTTCGAGCCTTCGGAAGCTCTGGCATAGTTGCCCTTATCTCGCTAATAAGCTCATCAGTAATAGTCAATGGCAATAAATCAGGCTCAGGAAAATAACGATAATCATGAGCTTCTTCTTTACCTCTTAAAGAGGTGGTTATACCCCTTGAATCATCCCAATGTCTTGTCTCTTGAACAACTTCTCCCCCAGAAAGAATCGTATCTATCTGTCTTCTAATCTCGTAAGCCAAGGCCCTTTCAATAGCCTTAAAGGAGTTCATGTTTTTGATCTCCGTTTTTGTACCCCATTTACCATCAACGGATATAGATATATTAGCATCACATCTTAAGGAACCTTCTTCCATATTACCATCTGAAACCCCTATATGTTGAACCAAGCTCCTTAACTCCATAACGAAAGCTTTAGCTTCCTCTGGAGAGGAAATATCAGGTTCTGTAACTATTTCTATAAGAGGGACACCACACCTGTTAAAGTCAACTAAAGAGTATTGCGCTCCTTCTAGCCTACCAGTCTTTGTAGGGTGAACAAGCTTTCCTGCATCTTCTTCCATATGGATCCTTCTTATCCTAACTTTTTTACCATTAACTTCAAGATAACCATGCACCCCTAATGGTATATCGTACTGAGATATTTGGTAAGCTTTAGGAAGATCAGGATAGAAATAGTTCTTTCTATGAAACCTCGTTTTTCTTAATATATTACAATTTAAAGCTATAGCAGCCCTAAGGGCAAGCTTTAAAGCCTCCTTATTAAGAACAGGAAGAGAACCTGGAAGTCCTAAGCAAACAGGACAAACTATAGTATTAGGCTCCCTTCCCACATAGTCAGTAGGACAAGAACAAAAAAGCTTGGTCCTCGTGAGAAGCTGACAGTGTATTTCAAGACCTATAACAGGCTTAAGCTCCAAGGAAGATCACCTCCCGTATGGCCTATAAGCGTGAAGTTCTGTTTCTCTTTCAAAAGCTGATGCTACTTTCAAAAGACCAAATTCATCTAAAGCCCTACCCATAATCTGAATTCCTATTGGTAACCCCTCTTGAGAAAAACCACCATTTATCGATATAGCAGGTATACCAGCTAAGTTAACTGGAACCGTGAATATATCCGAAAGATACATAAGTAGAGGGTCCTCCACCTTCTCCCCTATCCTAAAAGCCGGAGTTGGCGATGTAGGTGTTAGAATGTAATCTACAACTTTAAAAGCTTCATCAAAATCCATTTTAACGAGTCTTCTAACCTTAAGAGCTTTAAGATAGAAAGCATCATAATACCCAGCACTCAGAACGTAAGTGCCTATCATTATCCTCCTTTTCACCTCATCACCAAAACCGTTTGTTCTTGTTTCAAGATACATTTCCCTCAATGACTCCCCTTTAATCCTCAAACCGTATTGTACACCGTCATATCTAGCAAGGTTAGAACTCGCCTCAGCCGGAGCAATTATGTAATAAGTAGGAAGCGCATATTCCGTATGAGGTAACGATATCTCACATATCTTTGCCCCAAGCCTTTCAAAAGCTCTCTTTGCCTCCTCTACTACTTTAGCTACCGAAGGATCAAGAGCTTCACTTATATATTCTTTTGGTATACCGAGCTTTATACCTCTAAGATCCCCAGCTTCACAGGCATCAAGATAATTAGGTAAGGACACATTAAGCGAGGTCGAGTCCATGTCATCCTTTCCAGCTATAACTTGAAGCAACAAAGCACAATCCTTAACATCCTTAGTCATAGGCCCTATCTGATCTAATGAAGAAGCATAAGCTATAAGGCCATACCTTGAAACCAAGCCGTATGTGGGTTTCAACCCCACTATCCCACAGAAAGAAGCAGGTTGCCTAACTGATCCTCCCGTATCAGAACCCAAAGAGAGTATAGTTTCACCAGCTGCAACTGCTGCAGCCGATCCACCGCTTGAACCACCTGGGACACGTTCCAAACACCAAGGATTTCTTGTAGGACCAAATGCCGAGTTTTCCGTTGATGAGCCCATAGCAAACTCATCTAGGTTGGTTTTGCCTATAATTATAGCTCCGGCCTTTTTAACCCTATTTACAACAGTAGCATCATATGGAGGATAAAAACCTTTTAAAATCTTAGAGGCACAAGTAGTTTCTACACCTTTGGTGCAGATGATATCCTTGATCGCAATCGGAATTCCTCCCAAGGGAAGATCTTCACCCTTTTCTAATCTTCCTCTAATAATTTTTGCTTGATCATAAGCTTCTTCTTTCAAAATCGTTATATAGGAATGCAGATCCCTTTCAACCTCATCTATTCTTCTAAAAATGGAATCGAGTATATCCTCTGGAATTATCTCCTTTTTATCTATCATCTCCTTAAGTCTCCATGCAGGTAGATCACATAGTTCCAAGTTATATCCCTCCTCATTCAACTATTCTAGGAACCTTTATATAACCAAATTCCCTTTCCGGAGCCATTTTTAAAACATCTTCTTGATCAAGACCTTCCCTAACTTCATCTTCTCTTAAAGGAGTCGACTCTTCTATAACATGACTTAGAGGCTCAATTTGCGTGGTATCAAGCTCTTGCAACTTAGTGAAATAATCAAGAATTCTACTAAAATGCTTAAGCATTTTCTCTTTCTCTTCTCCTTTCAAATCCAGATTAGCTAATTTCATAACGTGCTCTACATCTTCCATAGTTACTCTCATAAAATCCAACCTCCTTAAAAGAGAGTAAGTCCCTTCTCCCGTTTAACCTCCACTCCTGCTTCCTTCAATTTCTCAAGAAACTCTTCTTCCTTCAAAATAGGAATTCCTAAAAGCAGAGCCTTATCATACTTGGAACCAGGGTTCTCCCCAACTATGACTAAATTAGTTTTTCCGCTTACGTTATCCAAAACCTGTGCTCCAAGACTCTCGACAAGCTGAGAAGCTTGTGCTCGAGTAAAATTCTTAAGCTCCCCAGTGAAAACTACAGTTTTACCTTTGAAAAAGTTTTCCCTAATTTCCTTAGGAATCTCTTTCTCTTTACCAAGATTTACTCCAGCTCTCTTAAGCTTCTCTATAAGATCTAAACTCTGTGGCTCTCTGAAAAACTCAATAACACTCGAAGCTACCTTTTCTCCTATGCCCTCTATTTCCATGAGCTCGAGATAAGAGGCATTAACAAGCCTATCTATCGTTCCAAACTTATCAGCTAGAAGCTTTGCAACCACTTTACCAACATATCTTATACCAAGACCGAAAATTAAATTCGCAAGAGGCCTGCTCTTACTAGCATTTATAGCTCTAATTAAATTTGATGCGCTTTTTGGTCCCATCCTCTCTAGTGAAAGAAGCCGATCATAAGTTATATAGTATATATCAGCAATATCCTTCACAAACTTCCTTTCTACAAGTTGGTCTATTATAGCTGGGCCGAGTCCCCTTATATCCATGGCATCTCTACTAGCAAAATGCCTTATCCTTTCCTTTAACTGAGCCGGACAGTTTATACCTATACACCTATAGGCTACCTCTCCCTCAGGTCTAACGACACTTGCTCCACAAACAGGACATTTATCTGGCATTTCAAAATCCACTTCTTCACCTGTCCTTCGCTCAGTTACAACCTTAACGATCTCAGGTATAATCTCCCCAGCCTTTCTAACTACAACCCAATCACCTATCTTAACGTCTTTGCGACGGATCTCATCTTCATTGTGAAGAGAAGCTCTCTTAACTACAGTACCCCCTAAATGGACTGGTTCAAATATAGCAACTGGGGTTAAAACCCCTGTTCTACCAACATTTATAACAATCTCTAGAACCCTAGTAACAGCCTCCTCAGGAGGAAATTTGAAGGCTATAGCCCAGCGCGGGCTCTTACTTGTAAAACCGAGCTTCTCCCAGAGATCTATACGATTTACCTTAAGAACTACCCCATCAATAGCGTAACTCAGGTCCACTTTCTTCTTTTCCCAATCTTCACAATAACTCCAAACTTCTTCTATGTTTTTACATAACTTTGAATGCGGGTTTACCTTAAATCCAAGCTCTTTTATAAAGTTAAGCGCATCCCAATGTCTATAAATCCCCCATTTTTCTGGATTTATCAAATAGTAAACATATATATCCAAAGCACGAGAAGCTGTAATTCTTGGATCAAGCTGGCGAAGAGAACCTGCAGCAGCATTCCTAGGATTAGCAAAAAGAGGCAAGCCTGCTTCTTCTCTTTCAGCATTTATTCTCCTAAACTCTTCCTTTGTCATAAAAACCTCTCCTCTAACTTCTAGTCTACCAGGAACATCCTTAATTAGTCTTAAAGGTAGCGTCTTTATAGTTCTAAGGTTAGCAGTTACATCCTCACCTGTTATTCCATCACCCCTGGTAGCTCCAACCGTGAAAACCCCGTCTTCATATATAAGAGATACGGAAACCCCATCTATTTTATGCTCAACAACATACTCTATCTCACTTTCTCCGCTCCACTTCTTTATCCTCTGGTCAAAAGCCAAAAGCTCTTCTTTAGAAAAAGCATTATCAAGACTAAGCATAGGCTCTTCATGTCTGACCTTCTTAAACTCAGGCGCTGGAATCCCACCAACCCTTTGTGTAGGAGAATCAGGAGTTATAAGCTCTGGATATTTAGATTCAAGCTCTCTTAGCTTACGCACAAGCTCATCGTATTCTGCATCAGATATAATGGGATCGTTTAATACGTAGTATCTATAGTCATGATAAGCTATCTCCTTTTTTAACCTTTCAACATATTCAACTATTTCCCTCGGTATCTCCCTCCCCATCTTCAATCCCCCTTTCTGGCCTAAGATGAGGAAAGAGGATTACATCCCTTATTGAAGGAGCACCTGTTAATATCATCACAAATCTATCTATACCGATGCCTATCCCTGCCGCAGGAGGCATACCGTATTCAAGAGCCCTAACGAAATCCTCATCCATTGGGTGAGCTTCTTCATCTCCCTTTTCGCGCTTCCTAGCTTGCTCTTCAAAGCGAGCCTTTTGATCAAAAGGATCATTAAGTTCAGAGAAAGCATTAGCTATTTCAAATCCTCCAATGAAAAGCTCAAACCTATCAGTTAACTCAATCTTATAAGGATTTCTTTTAGCTAAAGGAGAAACCTCAACAGGATACTCTATTACAAAGGTAGGCTGAATAAGCTTCTTTTCGACAAGCTCTTCAAAAACCTCAAACATGAGAGCAGGAAGGCTATCTGCCTTCTCAACATTTATACCTTTACCCCGGACAACCATTTTCGCTTCTTCAAAACTACTTATGGAGTCAAAATCTATACCTGCGTAAAGCTTGATCGCATCCTTCATGGTAATCCTTTTCCAAGGAGGAGTGAAATCTATAATTTCCCCATTGTACTCTACCCTTAGATCCCCTATCACTTCCTTCACCACATAGCTTATGCATTCCTCAAAAAGTTTTATCATATCATCATAATTGGCATAAGCCCAGTAAAGCTCAAGAGATGTAAACTCTGGATTGTGTTGAGTAGAAATCCCTTCATTCCTAAAGTTTCTCCCTATCTCGTAAATCCTCTCAAACCCTCCCACAAGCAACCTTTTTAAGTAAAGCTCAGGAGCTATCCTTAAGTAGAGCTTCATATCAAGTGCATTATGATAAGTTACAAATGGTCGCGCTGCTGCTCCCGTAGCTATAGGTTGAAGTATAGGAGTTTCTACCTCTATAAACCCTTTTGAATCAAGAAACTCTCTAAAAAGCTTTATAACTTTACTTCTTATTAAGAACCTCTTCCTGCTCTCAAGATTAGCAATTAAATCAAGATATCTCTGTCTATAGCGAGTTTCCACATCCTTTAGACCATGCCACTTTTCCGGTAAAGCTCTTAGAGCTTTAGTTAAAAGAGAAAAATCGGTAACCCATACAGAAAGCTCTCCTCTTCTCGTTCTAAAGGGGAATCCTTTAGCACCTATGATATCACCTGTATCAACCCAATTCTTAAAAAAGCTATACTTTTCCTCACCAAGCCTATCGTATTGAAAATAAAGTTGGATATCCCCTGTTTGATCCCTCAAATGAGCAAAACCAGCTTTGCCGTGAATTCTAAGAGTAATTATTCTCCCAGCTACTGAAACCTCTTCATTTGCTACTTCATCTCCCTTAAGGTAAAAAAACCTCCTCTTTATCTCATCAGCACTATTCCTCTTCTCATACCTATCAACCTTAAAAGGATCATAGCCAGTTTCCTCCCTAAGTCTTTCAAGCTTGCTTAATCTTTGTCTATAGATCTCATCTATCTCGATCAACTTCATTCCCCCCTATCTTTGACTTTAAGGAGTATAAAACCTCCATAATGCCATTAAGGCTGCTGAGCCTAAGAATGTACCCTCTAAGCCAGCTTGCCCCTTTAATATCTCTCAATACCCAAGGAACTAAGGTTTTAACATATTTAGCCCCCCTCGTATCACTATAACACTCCTTAACTTTTGAACAAAACCTTAAAAGCCACTCTAATTTATCTAAAGCTGTCTCCTTTAAATAAAATCCCTTGCTTTCAAGCTCTCTTACCTGCCTTAAAAGTAAAGGATTTCTCAAAACGCCACTTGCAAGCATGATACCATCACATTTAGTGATCTCTACCATCCTAATTGCATCCTCAGGTCGATTTATCCCACCATTACCGATAACGGGAACAGAAACCTCCCCTTTTAGGGTTTTTATACTATCCCAGTCAGCCGGACCAGAGGATCCATCTTCAACGTATCTTGCATGAAGAGTTATCCAGGAAACCCCTTCCCTTTCAAGTTTTTTAGCAAGCTCAAGAAAAACCTCTTTACCCTTCCACCCCTTTCTAATCTTAACGCTAACGGGGATAGAAACTCTTTCCTTAACCTCGCAAAAAAGCCTTACAGCCTTATCTATGCTTAAAAGGAGAGATGCTCCTCCTCCGCTCTTTAATATCTTTCTAGCAGGACAACCCATGTTTATATCTATACTTGAGGCTCCCCACTTCTCAGCTATTATTGCCCCTTGAGCTACTTTTTCAGGATCCCCTCCCACTATCTGAACCCCTACAGGACCTTCCCAGGAAGCAATGTCTATCAAACTCAGTGCTTTTGGATCTCTATGATATAAAGCAACGCCACTTATCATCTCAGTATACGCATAGTCAAGCCCATCTTCCCAAAAAAGGCCTCTAAAAGGAAGCTTTGTTATACCCGCTATAGGAGCTAGGAAAATCCTTATCACGAGTTTCTTTCGTAAATTATTCTAAGTCCTTCAAGGGTTAACCAAGGGTTAACAAGATTAATTTCCTTAGATTCTTCCGCAACCAGATCTATCAAACCGCCCGTTGCAACAACAAAGGCATGTTCTCCTATCTCCCTTTTAATTCTTCTTACCATACCATCTATCATAGAAGCATAGCCAAAAATCAAACCCGATTGAATATTTTCTTCCGTGTTTTTACCAATAGAAGATCTAGGTTTCTTTAACTCTACCCTAGGAAGCAAAGCAGTTTTGGCAAACAGAGCTTCCGAAGCCACTTTAATCCCAGGAAATATTGCCCCTCCAAGCCAATTACCATTCTCATCTATAGCACACCACGTCAAGGCTGTTCCCATATCTATTACTATAACAGGAGCTCCATATAAAAAATAGGCCCCTACAGCGTTTGCTATCCTATCAGCTCCAACGCTTGCAGGATTATCAACCGCTATCCTTATACCCAAATCAAGCTTATAAGAAACCCAGAGAATATTAAGAGAAAGCATTTCTTTAACTACCTTTGTTATAGGCTCTACTAAGGGTGGAACTACACTAGAACCAACTGCTCCTTTAATGTCGCCTGAAGCTATATCAGACATTTTCAATATAGAATTCAATAAAATTGCATACTCATCTTTAGTTTTATCCCTATCAGTAGCCAACCTCCATGCTCGAAGAAGCTCGCTATCTTTGTAAAAACCCAAGACTATATTAGTGTTACCCACATCTACAGTTAAAAGCATGCTCTTCCCTCCTCTAGAAAACAAGCAATCTAAACTAAATTTTAGAGTTAGCATTTAAAAGTGTCAAGAAAAGAATACCAAGATATAGTAATTATCTATTAGACCTTGACAAAATGATACATAAAATAATATACTTAATCCGGAAATATTGAAACATCATTTTCTAAAAAAAGAGAGGTGAGCTCTCTTGGGGAAAACCATAGTAGAAAAGATACTCCAAAACCATACAAGCGACGAAGTTAAGCCAGATAGACTAATAGAAGCAAGTATAGATCTCGCATTTGCAAATGACATAACAGCACCATTAGCCATAGAGGATTTCAAACTTATGGGAGCAAAGAAAGTATTTGACCCAGAAAAGGTAGCCCTGATATCAGATCACTTTACTCCTAATAGAGATGTTAAATCAGCAGAACAAGCTAAACTTATGAAAGAATTTGCCAAAGAATATGGCATTAAATACTATTTTGAAATAGGTAGGGGAGGAATAGAACACGTCCTTTTACATGAGGAAGGTTTAACCTTACCAGGTGATGTCGTTATTGGGGCGGATTCCCATAGTTGCACTTATGGCGCACTCGGATGTTTTGCTACCGGCGTAGGCAGTACAGATCTTGCTGCAGCTTGGGCTCTAGGAAAGCTGTGGTTTAAGGTCCCAAGATCATTAAAGTTTATATATGAAGGAAAGCTAAGAAAATGGGTGGGAGGAAAAGATCTTATACTTTTCACTATAGGACAAATAGGTGTAGATGGTGCCCTCTATAGAGCGATGGAGTTTTCAGGAAATGTAATAAGAGAACTGCCGATGGATGATCGCTTCACAATATGCAACATGGCAATAGAAGCAGGAGCAAAATGTGGGATAATAGAACCCGATGAAAAGACTATAGAATACGTAAAGGGAAGAGCGAAAAGAAATTATAAGATATTTAAGAGCGATCCTGATGCAGAATATGAAAAGATATACGAGTGGGACGTAAGCGATCTTGAACCTCAGGTAGCGCTTCCACATCTGCCATCTAACGTAAAGGGGGTAAGCCAGGTCAGAGGAGTTAAAGTAGATCAAGTTGTTATAGGTTCTTGTACTAACGGAAGGCTAAGCGACTTAGCTATAGCTGCTCAAATATTAAAAGGGAAAAAGGTCCACCCTGATGTCAGAATGCTGGTCTTTCCTGGAACACAAAAGGTTTACATGGAAGCCATGAAATTGGGATATATAGAAACTTTCATAGAAAGCGGAGCAGCGGTATCAACCCCCACCTGTGGTCCATGTTTAGGCGGACATATGGGAGTACTAGCAAAAGGAGAAGTTTGTATATCTACTACAAATAGAAACTTCATAGGTAGAATGGGGCATAAAGATAGCTATGTATATCTATCTTCACCAGCAGTAGCCGCAGCAAGCGCAATAGCCGGTGAAATAATTAGCCCAGAAGAGGTGATGAAGTAATGCTAAGGGGTAAAGCTTGGAAGTTTGGAGATGACATTGACACAGATGTTATAATACCAGCCACTTACCTTAATACTACTGATCCAGGAGAGCTAGGTAAGCATTGCTTTGAGCCCATATTCCCCAACTTTAAGGAAAAAGTTAACAAAGGTGACATAATAGTTGCAGGTAAAAACTTCGGATGTGGCAGTTCAAGACAGCACGCTCCTATAGCAATAAAAGCTTGTGGGATATCTTGTGTAATAGCATCTTCCTTTGCAAGGATATTTTTTAGAAACGCTATAAACATAGGATTACCAATATTAGAATGTGAAGAAGCTTCAAAAAATATAGAAAATGGAGACGAACTTGAGGTAAATCTAGAAAAAGGAATCATAAAAGATCTAACTAAGGGAATGGAATTCAAGGCTGAACCCATACCTGAATCTATTCTTGAAATACTTTCAAGTGGGGGCCTTGTAGAATATGTCAGAAAAAAGCTTGGAGGTGATTAAGTTTTGTATAAGATCGCTGTTATACCTGGTGATGGAATAGGTGAAGAAATAATAAGAGAGGGAGTAAAAGTACTTGATGCTGCAGCAAGAAAGTATGGTTTTTCTATCGAATGGATATGGTATCCATGGGGAGCGGATCACTATCTTAAAACTGGCGAACTTCTCCCTGACAGCGCTATAGAAGAGATGAAAAGTATGGATGCTATATACCTCGGCGCTGTTGGAGATCCAAGAGTTGCACCTGGAATACTTGAAAAAGAAATACTTCTTAAGCTTAGGTTTGAGCTTGACCTTTATGTAAATTTACGACCTATAAAGTTACTTCCTGGAGTTCCCACCCCACTAAAAGATAAAGGACCTGAACACATAAACTTCTACGTTGTTAGAGAAAATACCGAAGACTTCTATGTAGGGCTTGGAGATCGCTGGAAGGGACCAAAAAGAGAGAGCTCTTTTAACCTTAAGAGAAACCTTTATAAAGCAAAGATAAATGTTTCCATAGACATAAACCCAGATGATGAATATGCTTATCAGATAGGGATAAACTCAAGAAGAGGCTGCGAAAGGATAATAAGGTATGCTTTCGAGCTAGCCAAAAGGAAAGGACTAAACAAAGTAACAGCCGTGGATAAGGCCAATGTTCTTACAAACGTTTACTCCCTATGGAGAGATGTGTTTGAAAAAGTTGGGAGCGAATACCCAACTATAGAAAAAGACTATGCCTTTGTAGATGCCATAACTATGTGGATGGTAAAAAGTCCAGAGAATTATAAGGTTATAGTTGCACCAAACATGTTTGGCGACATAATAACTGACCTTGGAGCCATGATTCAAGGAGGATTAGGATTAGCCGCAGGTGGAAACATAAATCCTGGGAAGGTTTCAATGTTTGAACCTATTCATGGATCCGCACCGAAATACAAAGGAACAGGAAAGGCTAACCCCTTAGCCACAATCATGGCAGGAGCAATGCTTCTTGATCATATAGGAGAAGAAGAAGCTGCCAAAGCAATAGAAAAAACCATAGGAAAAGCATTAATAGAAGGCAGAATCAAAACATATGATCTTGGCGGAGAAACAAAAACCTGGGAGGTTGGAGATATACTAGTTAAAATGATAGAGGAGAGCTAAAAGGCTCTCCTCTTCTTTAAGTAAAAGATAATAAGTAAAACTCCTCCTATAGCTGCCCCCATACCAAATTCATTAGAGTACTTAAGTATGAGCTCTTTATTATCACCCGCATAATATCCTATTAAAGCGAGAACAAATACCCATACACCAGCTCCTAAGAGAGTATAAACAGTAAATGGCAAAGCCTTCATCTTAGCCACACCTGCAGGTAAAGAGATATATTGCCTTACTACTGGAATGAGTCTCCCTATAAAAGTACTTATTCCTCCATACTTTTCAAAGAATTCTTCTGCCCTCTTTAAGCTCTTCTCAGAAATCATCAGATATCTCCCATATCTGACCAAAAAGGGTCTTCCAAGCTTGTAGCCTAAAATATAATTAAACCAGGCTCCAGCAAGACTTCCTACGGTTCCCCAAATGATGATGAACTCAAGATCCATCTTCCCTTGAGAAGCAAGATAAGCTGCAGGAGGAACCACAATCTCACTCGGGAAAGGAAAACACGAAGATTCAACAGCCATTAATAAAAAAACCCCAAAGTATCCCCATTTATAAATCAAAGAAGCAGCTTCCTCTAAAATATAATAAAGAAGCTCTATTTTACTTCAAAGCCTCCTCCTTAGGAACTATGACATTTAAATTAGTAAATTTAACCTTAACGCTACCCATAGCAATAACCCCTATACCACCAGAAGGAATAGAAGAGTCACGAACATCAAAGATCTTTCTCTCTCCTTCTCCTGGCACAAGAACATAACAGGATATTCTATCACCCTTTACAACTACCTTCATAGTACTAAAGCTTAAAGGTCCCTTGGTCCAGTCTCTTATCACACGCGGTTTGTTATTATGTAAGACCTGTAGAGAAAAAACTCCGTCCTCCCTATGAAGAAACATATAAAAGTTATTTAGATCCTTAACTCTAAACATAATTCCATAAATAAGCCATGGAGCTGTATATCCGCTTTCCTTAACAGCTACATCCGCGGTATAAATATAATCTGGATATCTATTTATATAGGGCTGAACTTTTGCTGGAATACATAAAGCTGTCAGGTCTTGACGCTCCATCTGAATATAAAGTCCATTATTAGCTACATAAATCTTCCTCTCATATGTATCCACATGAGGCCAACCGTTTCTATTATCTACAAAATCCTCATAAAGAAGATGTAGATCCGGCAAGGATTCTATTTCTGCTTCAGTTATCTTCCCATCCATAGCTAAGTTAAAAAACTTATGCTGAAGCTTTGAATCCACTTGAGCTAAATAGTTAATATAAATCTTCTCGAGCTCGTCAAGCTTTCTATCATCGCCGAGCTTTTTGATAAAGGAAAAGACCTCTGGATTAGGTTGTCTCTCTTCTGCAAACACTCTTTCAGCATAGTTAAGAGCAGGATTTCCAACAGCCCAGGCGAAAGAAACTATTCCAAAAACCATCCAAAGGGTCACAAATACCAAAAATCTTCTCAAATTTTGACACCCCCTTTAAGTTTATTATAACACAATTTAGCATAAAAATCTTCTCATAAAGGCAACTCTGTGGTATCATTTATTAAACGTAAAACTTCCTTAAAAGGGGTGGATATGAAAGATGAAGAAAGCTTTGTTCGCTTTGAAACCACGGGAGTCCAAGAGGTTAATAGCTAAAGCTGTAGCAAACCTGCCGGAGGTAAAGCGAGCGCTCGAAGAGGGCTACATAGTTATAAACCCAGGATCTACAAATGGATATGTAGCTGAAGAGCTCCTCGGAAGGGAAATAGAAAAAGAACGGTTCATAATAGGTTACATAGAAGGAGGAAAACTTTGTATAAATCCTCCTGAAAAGAGAATTCCCCCAATAATACTTTACAAAGGAAAGGAAACAGATGAACCTTATGATAGCGTTTTAGACAAGCTTGGGAAAAATGATGTAATGATAAAGGGAGCAAATGCTATAGATTTTGAAGGCAATGTGGGAATAATGCTCGGAAATAAAGTAGGAGGAACCATAGGAAAGATAATCGGACCGGTAGTCTCAAGAGGGGTAAAGTTAATAATACCGGTTAGCTTAGAAAAGCTCATACCATCAGTTAAGCTTGCCTCCTCAGTCTTAGGTATAGAGGAACTCGACTATTCTGATGGACTTAAAATAGGGCTTATGCCTGTAGCTTACGGAAAAATTATAACTGAGATAGAAGCTTTCTTTATACTTTCTAATGTCGAAGCTTTCCTAGTAGCAAAGGGTGGTCTTAACGATTCTCAAGGGGCTTCAATTATAGCTATATGGGGAGAAGACAAAGATGTGGAAAAAGCCATAGAGATAGTAAACAACTTAAAGGAGTAGATATAAACCATGGATTCAGAAGGTGTGATGCAAAGGTGGCGTGAATTTTTACCTATCACGGAAAAGACACCCATTATTACTCTAGGAGAAGGAAACACTCCTTTGATAAGGGCAAGAAATATCGAAAGAGAGTTTAACTTAAAATTTGAACTTTACCTAAAATATGAGGGAACAAACCCTACAGGATCATTTAAAGATAGAGGAATGGTTATGGCTGTAGCTAAAGCTTTAGAGGAAGGAGCTGTTGCTATAGCTTGTGCATCTACTGGTAACACATCAGCTTCAGCCGCGGCTTACGCAGCAAGGGCGGGATTGAAATGTATAGTTATTATACCTAAAAGAGCCATAGCCTTAGGAAAGTTAGCTCAGGCTTTAGCAGCAGGAGCAACCGTAATAGCTATAGAGGGAAACTTCGACGACGGATTAAAGATAATAAAGGAACTAACTCAAAAATATCCTATAACGCTTGTAAATTCTCTAAATCCCTACAGACTTGAAGGGCAGAAAACAGCAGCTTTTGAGGTCTGTGAAAAGCTGGGAGATGCTCCAGATTACTTAGCAATACCTGTAGGAAACGCAGGAAATATAAGCGCTTATGGAATGGGCTTTAAGGAGTTCAAAAACATCGGTAGAATAAATAAACTACCCAAGATGCTTGGCTTTCAAGCGGAAGGAGCAGCTCCAATTATCGAAAACAAGGTAATAGAAAATCCCGAAACCATAGCAACAGCAATAAGAATAGGTAATCCCGCACATTGGCAAAGAGCTGTAAATACTGTAAAAGAGCTTGGAGGAGGTTTCTACAAAGTTAGCGATGAAGAGATCTTAGAAGCTTATAAAATAGTTGTCAAAAAAGAAGGAGTTTTTGCAGAGCCTGCTTCAGCAGCACCAATAGCCGGCGTATTAAAGCTAAATAACGTCAACTTTTTCCAAAAAGGTGCAAAGGTCGTGTGTGTTCTAACAGGACATGGATTAAAAGATCCAAACTTAGCTATTAGGGTGGTTGGTGAACCACCTTCATGCCCTCCGCTTTTGGAGGAGGTGATAAGGTTAGTTAAACTTTAAGGAGGTGATATTTAGGGTTGATAAGGGTAAGGGTTCCAGCAACCTCTGCGAATTTGGGGCCAGGTTTTGACATTATTGGAGCAGCATGGAATATTTATAATATCTTTGAATGCGAAGAAATCGAAGAAGGAGTTGAAATCAACGTCGAGGGAGCTCCAGACATAAGTAAAGAGGAAGATAACGCCGTATATAAGGCCTTCAAAAAAGCTTTCGAGTACAAGGGAGAAAAACCACCAAAGGGCATAAGAATAAACATAAGGGTCAACATTCCTACTAAAAGGGGGCTAGGCTCAAGCGCAACAGCTTACTTAGGTGGCTTACTATTAGCTAACAGATTTCTAAGCAAACCTTTAAAGAGAAAGGAGCTTCTTTCCCTTGCAGTTGAGCTTGAAGGACACCCTGATAACGTTTATCCAGCGTTCTTTGGCGGCATAACTTTAGCTTACAACAAAGAAAATTCTTTAGAGCCTTATAGACTAAGAGTAAGAGGATTTCCTGCTGAGACGTTTGTCCTTGTTCCACCTTTTGGAGTTCCTACAGAAGAAGCAAGAAAGGTTCTTCCTAAAAGCTATTCTAAAGAAGAAGTAATATTCAATATGCGCCAGGTTAGCTTACTTATAACCGCTCTCGAAGAAAGAGAACCCGAATTACTAAGATGGGCTTTCGAGGATAGAATACATCAACCTTATCGAGCCTCTCTTGTTCCAGGAATGTACGAACTTTTTGAAGAATCTATAAGCTTAGGGGCATATGGCGGTGTATTAAGTGGAGCAGGACCGAGCCTTCTCTTTTTCGCTCCTTTAGGGAAAGGAAGAACGATAGCATCCAAGTTAGCTGAAAAATGGAGTAACATAATTAACGGAGAAGTGAAAATCATTGTTACCGATATAGACTATAGGGGTGCTACCCTAATGGAGGTATCATAAGATGCTTGTAGTCCAGAAGTATGGTGGATCGTCAGTAGCGACCTTAGATTTAATAAGAAATGTAGCCCAAAGAGTTAAAAGAACGAAAGAAGAAGGACATGACGTAATAGTGGTTGTCTCCGCAATGGGAAAAACTACAGATGAACTATTGAAGATGGCTTATTCGCTTTCCTCTTCTCCACCAGAAAGAGAGCTCGACATGCTTGCGTCTACTGGTGAGCAAGTTTCTATAGCTCTTCTTTCTATAGCCTTGCATGAGCTTGGATGTCCAGCCATATCTTTAACTGGAGCTCAAGCAGGTATAATTACTGATAGCTGGTTCACAAGAGCAAGAATAATCAGAATGGATACATGGAAAATAAACGAAGAACTAAGCAAAGGGAAAGTCGTCATTGTAGCAGGATTCCAGGGAATGAATGAAAAGGGAGAAATAACAACCCTTGGAAGAGGAGGATCTGACACCACAGCAGTAGCTTTAGCAGCTGCAATGAAAGCAGATGTATGTGAAATATACACCGATGTAGATGGCGTTTACACAGCGGATCCAAGAATAGTACCTGAAGCGAGATTGCTTAAAGAGATTACTTATGATGAAATGCTCGAGATGGCTATCGCAGGAGCTAAAGTTCTACAACACAGAGCAGTAGAATTCGCCAAGAGATTTTCAGTCCCATTAAAAGTAAGGTCTTCATTTAATTATAATGAGGGAACGTGGGTGAAGGAGGAGATAAGCGTGGAAAGAAAGGGTGTCGTCACCGGAGTAACTGTTGACAAAAAGATAGCAAAGGTAACATTACTTGGGGTTCCAGATGTTCCTGGAATAGCCCATAAATTTACAAAAGCCCTGGCAGACTCCGGAATAAATATAGATATGATAATTCAAAGCGAACCAAGAGGAGGATACAATGATATCTCCTTCACGATAGCCGAGGGGGATCTGGAAAAGGCTATTAAAATACTGAAGGAAATGTCTGACGAAATAGGAGCAGAAGGAGTGACGGGAGACAGAGATGTGGCAAAGGTATCAATAGTAGGCGCAGGGGTATGCTCTAATCCAGAAATTCCCGCTATCATGTTTGGAACGTTAGCTGAAAATAATATAAACATAGAGCTTATAAGCACCTCGGAAGTCCGTATATCTTGCGTTATAAGAGAGGCTAAAGCAGATACAGCAGTGAGAGCTCTTCATAAAGCTTTCAGACTTGAGGAGGAATAATAAAAATGTACAGTATATCCGTCGTAGGGGCTACTGGAGCTGTTGGAAGGGAAATACTTAAAGTTCTTGAGGAAAGGAGCTTTCCCGTAAAAGAACTTTACCTTTTTGCATCGGAAAAATCGGAAGGCACAGAACTTACTTTTATGGGAGAAAGAGTAAAAGTTAAAGCCTTATCTGAAGAAAATCTTAAAAGCATTAAAACAGACTTTACATTCTTTTCAGCTGGAACCTCAATAAGCCAAAAGTTTGCTCCAATAGCAGCTTCGACGGGAAGCGTAGTAATAGACAACAGCAGAGCTTTCAGATATGAGGATTGGGTTCCATTAGTAGTTCCAGAGGTCAATCCAAGAGCAGCCTTCAAGCATAAAGGAATAATAGCTAATCCAAACTGTTCAACCATACAAATGGTGGTAGCCCTAAAACCCTTACACGACTACGCAAGAGTCAAAAGGGTGGTAGTAACAACATTTCAGTCAGTGTCTGGAGCCGGATGGAGGGCAGTTTTAGAACTTCAAAACCAAATTAAAAACCCAGATGAACCTTCTTACGTAATTCCTAAAAAGATAGCATATAATGTGGTTCCTCAAATAGATGTTTTTCTTGAGGATCTTTATACTCGAGAAGAGGATAAAATGAGAAGAGAAACAATAAAAATAATGGAAGATCCTTTTATAAAAGTAACTGCCACTACGGTCAGGGTGCCAGTAATTAGAGGGCATTCGGAATCTATAAATATAGAGTTCGAAAGAGAGATAAGCGTTGAGAAAGCAAGAGAACTCCTTAAAAATGCACCAGGAGTGATACTAATGGATGACCCTAAAAACGGGGTTTATCCAACCGCTCTAGATGTAGACGGAAAAGACGAGGTTTTCGTAGGTAGAATAAGAAAAGATGAAACTATAGAGCACGGACTTAATATGTGGGTTGTAGCCGACAACCTAAGAAAGGGAGCAGCCACAAACGCTGTTCAGATAGCCCAGCTTTTAATAAAAGGAGGTTAAACTTTCATGGATTGGGAAAACAGATTTACAAGCTTAGCAAGAGATCGGATTAAACCTTCTGGCATTGAAAAGATGCTAAAATTAATGAGAAGCCCTGGAACGATATCTTTAGCAGCAGGCGAACCCTATCCTAAACTCTATCCAACAGAGGAATTTAAGAAAGCCATAGCTGAAGTGATAGAAGACCAAGGGCCTCACTCTCTAAGATATACTATAGCGGGAGGTTTACCCGAACTTAAAACGTTTACAATAAACTGGTTTAAAGACTGGGGAATAATAAATAAGAACTTGACAGAGGAAAATATCCTCTTTACCCTTGGCTCTCAGCAAGCTCTCGAGATACTGGGACAAACTTTTATTGAAAAAGGAGATGTTATTGCAGTAGAGGCTCCTACATACGCTGAAGCTATGCTCATATTCAAAAAATACCAGGCTCGCTTATTATCTATACCTATGGATGAAAACGGCATGGTGGTAGAAGACCTTGAAGATAAACTTAAAAAGGAAAAGATCAAATTTGTATATACCATTACCAACTTCCATAATCCAGCAGGCGTTACACTATCCTGGGAGAGGAGAGAAAAGCTTGTTGAACTTGCGAAAAAATATGATTTCTTCATCGTTGAAGATGATCCTTATCACTTTATGAGTTATGAGGGAGAGGCTCTTCCATCAATTACTAAGATAGATGTTGAAAGAGTTGTATCCTTAGGAAGCTTCTCTAAAGTAATGGTTCCTGGATTAAGAATAGGTTGGATAATTGGTCCAAAAGAAGTGATTGAAAAAACGACCTTAGTTAAGTACTCTATGGAGCTTTGTCCGCCTATGATACTACAGAATGCTCTTTACAAAATACTTATAAAGAAAGACCTTAAAGAGCATGTAAATAAACTCAGAAGCGCTTATAAGGAAAAAAGAGATGCTTTAGCTAAAGGATTAAATGAGCATCTTAAACCACTTGGAACAGAATATACCATACCTAAAGGAGGCTTTTTCTTCTGGATTAAGCTTCCCAAAGGAATCGACTCAGAAGAGCTAACACTTAAAGCTGTACAAGAATATAAGGTAGGAATAGTTCCTGGAACAGGTTTCTTCGTAGAACCAGAAAATGGCAAAAGTTATGCGCGCTTAGCTTTTTCCCTACTTGAACCAGACCAGTTAATAGAGGGAGCCTTAAGGCTCGGTAAGGCTTTAAGCAGCTTGCTTTAAAAAAAAGGGCTACCTCTTAAGGGTAGCCCTTCCTCTTTATACCTTAGCTGCGATTCTTTTTTCCTCTAAAGAAGAAAGCTTCGCTAAGATCTTATTTAAGATCCCAACCATATCATTAGAAAGTCTTTCAGCCTCTTCATAATATTTAGAGGCGGCCTTTTTATCCTTAACTTTAACAGCTTCTATAGCTCTTTTCCCAGCATCATGAAATCTCCTATGAATATCCTCTATAGATTTCCACTCAGAAGCTATAGCTTCTATAGTAATAGGAACGGCATAGTAAAAGTGACCGAAGGCACATTTTGTATGGTCTACCTGTAATGGAAGGAGCTCCTCTTTTTCTACAATATTCTTTAAAGTCTTAAGCCAATTTCTATGAGCCTCTATAGCTTTATTTATGATATCCATAAGCTCTCTAATAGAAATAGTATAATAGCACTCTTTTAACTTATCAAAAAGTTCTCTTATAATACCAGAAATTATGCTATCAACTTCAGAAATATATTTGGACTGCTCCATAAGATTTTGCGAAACTTTTTCCGTACTTTCAGCAAGAGCACTTAGATGTTCAGCATCCTTAGCTAAAGAATCCATAGCGGCTTTAACCTCCTCAGAAGAAGCAGTTATAGTCTCAGCAGACTGACTTATCTCTTCTATGCTCTTTGAAATATCATAAAACATATCAATATTCTTCTTAATAGTGTCACTGACCACATCTATTTTCTCACTCATCCTATTAGTTGCGTTTGTCGTTTCCTTCAAGCTCTTTTCGCTCTCTCCAGCTTTTTCCTGAATGCTCTTGGTAAACTGACGCATCTCATTAAGATTATTCTTAGTGCTTTCAGCGAGCTTCCTTATCTCATCAGCAACAACAGCAAAGCCTCTTCCCGCTTCTCCAGCACGAGCAGCTTCTATCGCAGCATTAAGGGCAAGAAGGTTCGTCTGTTCTGCAACCTGTTCGACACTCCCCACGATGTCCTCTACCCTTCGTATCAATTTTATTAATTCTCCCATAGTATTAGCCATAGATTCAGCCTGAGAAACAAGAGCCTCCTTAAGCGAATTAATCTCGAAAAGAAGCTTTATACTTTCGTCGTTCTTCTGTTGAAGTGTTTCAGCTCCTTCCCTCAAACTTGCAAGCTTATTAGTTATAACTTGTATAGATCGAGTGACCTCATCCATACCTGCGGTAGTTTCCTCAACAACAGCTAAGTTAGATTGACTCAAAGAGGACATATCCTGTACAAGCTCCTTCAAACGATTGGAAATATGACTCGTTTCTAAATCAAACCTGCTCATATCAGTTACAGTAGAAAGTAGCTTTCGAGCTATTTCTCCAGCTTTACTTTCCACCTCAAAAATTGATTCGAATGTCTTAAAAAGCCTCTCATGAGGAGCATAACCTATTCTAGGCTTCTCCATCGCCTTTCCTTTCCTCAATGCATCAACATATTCTAATACTCTCAAAGCCTCCTTACAACGAGGAGAAAGACCCCCAAAACCTAAAATCTCTCTTAACCTACCAAGCATACCTTTTAACACCTCCTAATACTCCCTCTCCTCTCTCGCGTAAGGCTTCATCAAAGCAGTAGGAGCTCCTATCCTTTTCCTAACGCTTTCACTAGATATAAACGAAAGGACAACTATGGTTAACACATAAGGAAGCATCATAAGCAGATGAGGAGAAATTTCTGCTCCCATAGCTTGTATCCTAAGCTGAAGAGAAGCCATTCCACCAAACAAATAGGAAGCTAACAAAGCCCTTAATGGATCCCATGCAGAAAATATAACTAATGCTACAGCTATCCAACCTCGTCCCGCACTCATGTTCTCTATCCACATAGAAGTGTAAGCTAAGGAAAGATAAGCTCCACCCAAGGCTGTAAGCATTCCTCCCAGGGTGACATGTAAATATCTAACCTTAGCAACATTTATACCAACAGCATCAGCGCTCCTAGGATCTTCACCAACGGCCCTTAAACTCATCCCTAACTTTGTCTTAAAAATATAAAACCAAGATAGAGGAACGAGAAAGTATGTTAAATACACCAATGGATCATGGCTAAACAAAACTTTTCCGATAAAAGGAACATGACTTAGAAACGGTATATATAGAGAAGAAAACTGTGGGGCCGTTTTACCTATAAAAGCCTGTCCATAATAACCGCTTATCCCCATTCCCAACATGGTCAAAGCTAACCCAGCAACAACTTGATTAACCCTAAAACTCACGGTTAGAAAAGCAAAAAGCAGAGCCAAAGCCCCACCAGTTAAAAGAGCCAGTAATACACCAAACCAAACCGAAGATGCAAGATAAGAGCCAATAAATCCAGCCAAAGCTCCAACAAGCATAAGCCCTTCTAACCCTAAATTAAGGACTCCAGATCTTTCAGCAAAAATCTCTCCTAATGTAGCATAAAGAAGGGGTGTTCCTGCCCTAATAGCAGCAGTAAAAATAGCCTCAAGCAAAATATCTCACCTCACAAATTCAATCTAATTCTATATCTTATCAGAACATCTCCTATTAAAACACAGAAAAACAATATCCCTTGAAATATGTAAACCACAGAAGTAGGCACTTTCATAACAATTTGTAATATTTCACATCCAACAAAGATACCACCTAAGAAGAAGGAGACAAAAAGCGCCGCTATAGGATTTAACCTCGAAAGCCATGCTACTATTATAGCTGTATAGCCATAGCCGGGTGAGAAAGCATGTTGAAGCCTGTGCTGAACTCCCATAGCATAAAGCGCTCCAGAAAGCCCTGCTATTCCACCACTAAGCACAAGAGTTAATATAATGTTTCTTTTAACATTCATACCTGAACAAAAAGCCACGTCAGGATTATCTCCTATCACCTTTATTTCATACCCCAATTTTGTGCGTTCCAAAACCACTCTCAGAACAATAGCTAAAACTATGGGAACTAAAACACCGATATGAACCTTCCCCCACAGGTAAGGAAGCTTAGCTGACTCAGGAAAGATAGCGGTCATAGGAAATCCAAAACTAGCAGGATCTCTCCAAGAACCATAAACTAAATAATCGACCCATAGCATAGCTATATAGTTAAGCATTAAAGTTACTACTATCTCATCTGCACCAAGACAAACTTTCATAAGAGCAGGTATAAGAGCCCACAAGCTTCCACCAATAAAACCCCCTAAAGGCAAAAGAAACAACAAAAAAATATGCGGAAGATGAGGAAACCAAAACAAAGCTAATAAAGTCGTAACCATAGCCCCTAAATAAAACTGACCCTCTCCACCTATATTCCAAACCTTCATCCTAAAAGCCAATATTAGTCCCAGACCTATCGTAGAAAGGGCTGAGAATTTTATTAAACTTCCCTCTAATCCCACCTTCTTAGCAAAGGCCCAAAAGAACATAGTCTTATAAGCACCAAAAGGATCTCTCCCAGTAATAAGCATAAACAGAGTGAATATTAAAAAAGCTAAGATAACTGACATAAACATAATTGAAACTTCTAAAACCTTACTGCTTTCAATCCTCGGTTCGAATTTCAATTTCATCCTTCCTTCTCCCCTAACCCAGCCATAAGCATTCCAATTTCATAAATACACTCCTCTTTTGGAGGAAAGTCACCATAGAGCTTGCCTTCATAAATAACTTTCACTCTATCGGATAAATCAAATATCTCATCCAAATCTCCAGCTAAGAGTAAAACAGCCGCTCCAGCAGATGCCACATCAAGTATTTTCTCATAAACAAATTCAGTAGCACCCACATCGAGCCCCCATGTCGGGTGAAAAGCTATCAAAAGCTTTACTTTGCCTTCAAGCTCCCTCGCAAGGATTAATCTCTGAAGATTCCCTCCAGAAAGAAGCTTAGCAGGCGCATTTTTATCAGTAACCTTAATATCATATTTTTCTATCAAGGAATCAGCAACCTCTTCCATACGCTCAAGATTCAAGAAAAACTTTCTTGAAAAATAAGGCCTTCTATAGCTCTTAAGGAAAAGATTTTCAATAACCGTCAAATTAGGAGCTATCCCATGCTTTATTCTGTCCTCTGGAATGAAACTCCCACCTTTATCTATAAAAACCCTTGCACCTTTGTTAGTGATATCCTCTCCATCTAAAATTACTTTGCCACTTGAAGCTTTTCTTAGACCCACTAAAACTTCAGCAAGCTCCCTCTGCCCGTTACCTGTAACACCAGCTATACCAAGTATCTCTCCCTGTCTTATTGAAAAAGATACCCCTTTTAAAGCTTTAACCCCCTTATCATTATAAGCCTCAAGGCCTTCAACCTGAAAAACTACATCTCCAAAGCTTTTTAACCTCTTTTTAACCTTAAAAAGTACCTCCCTACCCACCATCATCTTAGCAAGTTCAGGCGGAGACGTTTTCTGCTTATCCACAGTATCTACAACCAATCCCTTTCTCATAACTGTTACTCTATCAGATATTCTCATAACCTCATTAAGCTTATGAGAAATAAAGATAATTGCTTTACCTTCTTCTTTAAACTTACTTAACATAGAAAAAAGAGCCTCTACCTCCTGAGGTGTTAAAACAGCAGTAGGCTCATCTAAAATTAATATATCTACATCTCTAACAAGAAGCTTAAGAATCTCAACCTTTTGCATCTCCCCCACGGAAAGTTGCCAAACTTTAGCATTGGGATCAATAGAAAGCCCATAAACTTGAGAGATCTCTTTTAATCTTGAAGCTACTTCCTTAGAAGAAACCCCTTTAAGGCCTAAGGCAATATTTTCAACCACAGAAAAAGAGGGAACAAGAGTAAAATTTTGTTGTACCATACCTATACCAAGGGAGAGCGCCTTAGCAGGAGAAGATATTTCTTCTTTCTTACCCTTTACCCAGATCTCTCCTGCATCAGGTTGATACAATCCATAAAGTACATTAACAAGCGTAGTTTTCCCTGCCCCATTTTCCCCTAAAAGAGCATGGACTTCACCGAACTTGAGGTCAAAATTAACTCCCCTATTAGCTATAACCCCAGGAAATTTCTTAACTATTCCTTTAAGTACTACAGCAAAAGAATTAGGGGAAGGAATGCTTTTCCTTCCTTCCCCTTTAATTTGAGCTTCCATTATTTCTTTGGGATCTTTCCTATCACTCCTTCAACAAAGTAGTTCATCTCGCGAAGTTCGCTATCTGTGGCAACCTTACCATCAGGAATTCTTACTTTACCATCCTGATCAACTATTGGACCAGTAAAAGGATTAAACTTGCCCGAAACGATAAGCTCCTTATATTTTAAAACCTCATTTCTTACGTCTTCAGGAACCATAGGGCCAAAGGGAGCTAAACCAACTACACCCTTATCCATCCCCCACCATATATCCTCGCTTTTCCATTTACCTTCTAAAACATTTTTAATAACATAAGCATATATTACGCCCCAGTTCCATACAGGAGCAGTTAAGTGTGCCTTCGGCGCAAAAGCGCTCATATCAGAATTATAACCTATAGAGTATACCCCCTTTTCCTGCGCTGCTTGTTGAGGAGCTGGTGAGTCCTGATGTTGAGCTATAACGTCACAACCAGCTTCTATTAAACTTAAGGCTGCTTCCTTCTCCGTAGCTGGGTCATACCAAGTGTTAGTCCAAACCACATGAACCGTAACTTTAGGGTTAACCTTCCTCGCACCCAAGGTAAAAGCATTTATTCCTCTTATAACCTCAGGTATAGGGTGAGCTGCAACATAGCCAAGCTTATTGCTCTTAGTCATTCTACCAGCTACAATACCACTCAAAAAGCGAGCTTCCTCAATCTTCCCAAAATAAATACCAACATTTGGAGCCATCTTAAATCCAGAACAGTGCATAAAGACTACATTGGGGTACTTTTTCGCTACCTCAATCGTAGGATCCATAAAACCGTAACTTGTTGTAAATATAACCTTACATCCCATGGCTACAAGATGCTCTATGGCTCTTGCAGCTTCAGCTCCTTCAGGAACCGATTCAAGATATACAGTTTCAACGTTCGGAAACTGCTTCTCAAGGTACTTCCTCCCTTGATCATGAGCGTAAGTCCAACCAGCATCACCAACAGGGCCAACATAAACAAACCCAACCTTAAGCTTCTCCTGAGCAGCAAGAACCGACACACCGAAAGAGCCAAAAGACAAAGCAAAAACCAATAAACCTACTAACCATAACTTTTTCAAGAGATACACCTCCTTTGTTATTTTATTTTATCACCTCAAACTAAGATAGATATTCCACCTGCTTTATTCTCTTCTAAATCAGAAGAAATACGAAAATAACCCTTCCTATCTATAAAGTTAGCTATCCTTCTAAAATAAAGATAACGACAAACAGCATAAAATTTAGGAACCCTTTCACACTTACGTTAGCGTATACACTTTCTTTTCAACAAATGAAGCTTTAAACACCTTCAATCAAAGCTTTTCTGGAGGAAATAAATTAAGTAACTCCTCCATTGTAGATGGAACCAGTATCTTTCCAGCTATAAGTTTCTCCTTGATATTTTCGATTAAACTAAGAATTTCCTGTGGTATAACCCTTTTCAGAGCAGGTATCCCTTCTACGCTGAAAACTCCCTCACGTAAACCCATATAACAAACCTCACTATTAAAACCCACCTTAGCTAAACTAATTATAGCTAAATAAGTTGCTAAGTCCACTCTTCTTACTATATTTAACACGTTACTGTTTGTATTTACCAAGCCCCTATCAAGATCTACACCAATAACAAAAAATTCTTTTTCTCTCTCTTTGGCTACTTCCAGAATACCAAGCCCGCTTTTTCCAGCCACTTGAAAAATTACATCTACCCCCTGACCGAACAAGAATTTCCCTGCTTCCTTTCCCTTTTCAGGATCATTAAATGTACCAACATAGGATTCCAAAACCTCCACATCTTTTCCAACTAGTTTAGAATAAATTTTAATCCCAGCTTTATACCCTATGAGAAACTTATCATTTCGAGATGCTTTTACCCCTCCTAAATATCCAACTTTATTAACTTTAGTGATCGCAGATGCAAGAAGCCCGGCAAGAAAACCTATCTCTTCATCTTTAAACAATATCGATTTCACATTTGCTGATTCCACTTCCCCATCAATTAAGAGGAACTTTTTCCCAGGACACAGAGATGCGACCTTAAGAAGAGGGTCAGACATCAAAAAACCAGCAGTTACGATTATATTCCCCTCACTTGCGCTTTCATAGAGATTTAAGAAATAATCATCCTGTTTAAAAGATTGAACAACTTTTGCCTTTAAACCAAGTTCCCTTGCAGCCTGTTGAATTCCAAGCCAGCATCTATCGTTAAGTCCGTTATCTCCAAGACCACATATATCCGTCACCAAAACTATATCAAAGGAAGATGCCAAAGCAGAAAAAGGGGAAATATATAAAAAACAAAGAAAAAATACTAAAAATCTCACCAAAAGCGATCCCTCCCATAAGAAAGCTTAAAGCGAGAAAATAAAGAGGGCACTCCCTTAAGGAGCGCCCTTCTTGAGGTCAGTGGTGGGTGGTGCTGGAATTGAACCAGCGGCCTCTTCCGCGTCAGGGAAGCGCTCTCCCACTGAGCTAACCACCCTGCTGGTCTCATTATATCCAAGCTTCCTCTATCTGTCAAGAAAAAAGATCGATTATAAGCTCCTCTCATCTTTCTTATATACTATCAAAAACACATCTTTAATCCTCTTTAAAGAACATTCCCATAATCTCTTAAGCTTACCCCCTCAGAAAGAGAAAACTCTCTCCTTATAACATTAATCCATCTCATTATAGTATCCTTACCATAAAGTATAAAAATACACCGCTTTTTCACATATTTCTCTAACACAAGCACTCTAAGCTATTTCATTCCATTTATTCTGCTGGTTCAAACTCCTCCTTTGGAGCCCCACATAAAGGACAAACCCAATCATCAGGAAGATCTTCAAAAGGCGTTCCTGGAGCAATATCGTTTTCTGGATCACCCTTCCTCGGATCATAAACGTAGCCACAAACTATACACCTATACTTCATCTTTCTCACCTCACTCTACTGATATATCAAAACTACTCTCCCAAAGGCCATGAATGTTACAATAGGATAAAGCTATAAGCTTTCCACTCTTATTAAGTTTAAGAAGATTAACCACTATTGGTTCACAATAGACAGCACCAGTATTAGGTCCCTGAACGTGTTCAGCATGAGCACTAAATTCGTAATTACCTACCTCATAAACGTAAGGATCTCCCTCAGGATGGAAAAAGAGCTTAATCCACCTTATATGATGCTCAGTAGTATTAGGATGAGGTATCTCCTTACCTACTGTAACCTTAACTTCAAAAATCTTGCCTTTCTCGACTTTAGCTGGAGCTTCTATGACAGGAACATGCTTCTCCTTTTTAAAATCCTCCGACTTTATGAAATTAGATAACATAAAACATGCACCTCCATTCCTTATAAAGATTTAAAATAATTTCACCTTTCATTATAACACAAACTCAAATTTTTTTAAATAATAAAAACTAAAGAGGAACTTCACCAACTACAGCTGGAATAAGTTTGGCATACTTAACTCCCTTTTGAGAACCAATTTTCGAGGCTATATCCTTAAGATCTTGAACATCACCCTTAAGCAATATCACCTCTAGACAGTTATCTTCATCTACGTGCAAGTGTAAAGTAGAAACTATCTCTTTCAGATATCCATGCTGCATCTCTGTAACATCTTTCTTATGGTGATCATAAACTATTACTAAAACTGCCATGGCCTTCCCAGTAGTTTTTTCCCACTCTTCTTCAAGTATAAAGTTCCGCATAAGATCCCTAATAGCTTCTGAGCGATTTTCATATCCCTTTAAAGCTATAATTTTATCAAATCTCTCAAGTAAGTCTTCCTCCATAGAAACACCAAATCTAACAAGCTTACTCAAAGATTTCCCTCCTTTCGGAGTGGAAGTTATGAGAATATATTACACCTTTTGAGAGAATCAATCAATATGTTAAAATTTAATATATCCAAAGAGGAGGTGATATTACTTGAAACCTTCCATTGAAAACTGGATCAAAGAAGTAAAAGAAACAGCTAATCCTGAAAATTTAGGAATGATATTAATTCACAATGGAATAGTAAGAGAAACCTCCAAAAGAGAGGATAAAAAGGTAAAGGGGATTAACCTTTCATATAATAAAGAGCTCCTTGAAAAAACTATTGAAGATTTCTCAAAAAAGGAAGGTATTGAAAAGATAAAAGCTTGGATAAATGAAGGAGTACTTAAGGTTGGAGATGATATAATGCTTGTCCTTGTAGCAGGAAGATATAGAACGGATATCCTACCAACCTTTGAAGCACTAATAGAAAAAATTAAGAAAGAGATAGTAAACGAAGAAGAAATATTCTAAAAATAAAAGGGGAAAGGTTTTTTAAACCTTTCCCCTTTTGCTCCCCTTATCATCAATCTTAAATACGTCTTACTTTAGAGGCTTGTGGACCCTTTTTCCCAGAGGTTACTTCAAAAACAACCCTATCGCCCTCATCAAGGCTCTTAAAGCCATTCATCTCAATCCCAGTATAGTGCACAAAAACATCCTCCCCACTCTCTGTGGTGATAAAACCATAACCTTTTGTTGGGTTAAACCACTTAACAGTTCCTTTTACCATCTTTCTTTTCCTCCAGCTTTCTTTAAAATTACTGCAAACTTTTTCCTGCAGCGTGCATAGTATAACACCTATAGATGAAAAAGTCAAGAAAAATTTTATAATAACTATGAAAGGAGGGATAAAATTGAAAGCTTGGATCATCCATAGAATTACTGAAGTATCTTCAGATCCTGAGCCTTTGAAACTAATAGAGACAGAAGATCCGCAAATCGGGGAAGACGAGATACTAATTAAGGTAAAGGCTTGTGGAATCTGCCATACTGAGATAGATGAAATCGAAGGGCGTGCTCTCCCTACAATTTTACCAGTAATACCAGGACATCAAGTCGCTGGAGAAATAATACAAGTTGGAAGAAAAGTAGGGAAATTTAAAATAGGAGATAGAGCTGGGGCAGGCTGGATATATTCATCGTGTGGCAAGTGTGAATTTTGCTTAAAGGATTTGGAAAACCTTTGTCCAGAGTTTAAAGCAACGGGCAAAGATGCTCATGGTGGATACGCTGAATTATTTAAGATAAAAGAGGCTTTTGCCTTTAATCTTCCCAACAATCTAACTTACGAAGAAGTAGCTCCTCTCTTTTGCGCTGGAGCTATAGGTTATAGATCACTAAAACTCACAAATCTAAAGAATGGAGAAAATCTTGGCCTTATAGGCTTTGGAGCATCAAACCACCTGGTTTTAAAAATAGTTCAAATCCTTTATCCTGACTCTAAAACCTTCGTCTTTTCAAGATCTGCGCAGGAAAGAAGCCACGCCTTAGAGCTTGGGGCACACTGGGCAGGAAATATTGGAGATGAACCTCCAGAAAGCCTAAATTCGGCATTGGATACAACACCTGTATGGAGCCCACCACTAAAAGTGCTTAGATACATTAAACCCGGTGGAAGGTTAGTAATAAATGCAATAAGAAAGGAATCTATCGATAAAGAAGCTCTCTTAGAAATGGACTATCCTAGAGATCTCTGGCTCGAAAAGGAGATAAAGTCTGTAGCTAATATAACAAGAAAAGACATCGAGGAGTTTCTTTCTTTGGTTGAAAAAACTTCCTTAAAACCAACAATAGAAGTCTACCCATTTGAGAAAGCAAACCAAGCCTTAAAGGACATAAAAGAAAGAAAAATCAAAGGAGCAAAAGTATTAAAGATAGGTTAAAATTTGGGAGGGATCCTTCGTGATGAAAAGCGTTATAGGAATAGTAGGAAGTCCTAGACGAGGAGGTAACACAGATATATTAGTAGATGAAGTTTTAAAAGGCGCATCTTTAAAAGGAGCCAAAATTAAAAAATATTTTTTAAATGAGCTCAACATCAAAGGATGTCAAGGGTGTTTCGCTTGTCAAAAGGATGGCAAATGTGTACAGAGTGATGACATGAAGTTAATTTACGAAGACCTAATAAGCGAAGAAGCTTTTGTAATTGGCTCTCCTATATATATGAATTACGTGACAGCCCAGACGAAGCTCTTTCTCGATCGCCTACTACCTTTCTTTAAAATAGGAGTCGGAACAAGATTAGATAAAGAGAAGAAATGCATTTTAGTTTACTCTCAAGGTGGGGGAAAGAATGGGCTAGAAATAATGAAGGGCTTATCGCTATTTCTTGAAGCACTGGGGATCAAAGTCTTAGACATAATTGGAGGGAACGGTTTAAATGAAATAGGAGCGGTAAAACGATATGAGGATCTCCTTAGAAGAGCTTTCCAATGTGGTCAAAAGCTAATTTAAATTATTGCCTTTTAGGGGAAATAAGGGTATAATATAAAAAGTGGTGGGCGCTTAGCTCAGCGGGAGAGCGCTTCCCTCACACGGAAGAGGCCGCTGGTTCGATCCCAGCAGCGCCCACCATTTTATATATTTAACTTCATTAAAAGTGCATCTTCACCATTATCCATATAGTAGTTAGGTATAACTCCTATAACTTTAAAGCCGTATTTCTCATAGAGACCTATAGCAACTCTATTAGATGGTCTAACTTCCAAAATTACCTCCCTGACCTTTCTCTCTTTAGCTATTTCAAGAATAGCTAATAACAGCTGCTCACCTATTTGGTTCCCCCTCCATCGAGATGCTACAGCTATAGTAGTAATATGTCCTTGTCTACCATAAAATCTTATCCCTGCATATCCAACTACCTTATCTTTTAAACGCGCTACTAAGTAAACATTCTCAGGGAAACTTAACTCATTCAAAAAGGTCCTTTTACTCCAAGGTATACTAAATGATTCTCTCTCTATCTCAAGAACTTCATCAATGTCTCCCAAGTTCATAAAATCAATATCTACCAGAATCATACTCCTAAATGAGAATCACATCTCCTCTTCCCGGACCAACACCTATAAAGAAAACCTTACATCCAGATATCTCTTCTATAAGCTTAATGTAGTTTCTAGCCTCAGATGGCAATTCCGAGAAGTTTTTTACCTTGCTTATATCTTTACTCCAACCGTCTACCTCTTCATAAACAGGTAAAACTTCATCAAGAAATGGAGTAAACTCCTCCGTCATCCTCCCATTAACTTTATAAGCTACACATATTTTTATTTTTTCAAGCCCTGTCAACACATCAAGCTTAGTAAGAGCAATTTTGTCAATACCGTTAATCTTAACGGAGTATTTCATCATAACACCATCAAGCCATCCACACCTTCTCGGCCTACCTGTCGTAGCTCCAAACTCCCCACCTTTTTCTCTTATAATAGATCCAAGAGGTTCTTCCATCTCAGTCGGAAATGGTCCCATACCAACCCTTGTAGTATAAGCTTTTAGAACTCCTATCACCTCATCTATATCTTTTGGAGATATACCAGAACCGATACAGGCCCCACCCGATATAGGATTAGACGAAGTAACGTAAGGATAAGTTCCATAGGTTATATCGAGAAGTGTACCCTGAGCTCCCTCAAGAAGAATAGTTTTACCCTCATTTATAAGGCTTCTTAAAAGATGAACAGTGTTACAAACTTTGTCCTTTAAAAATCCAACATAGCCAAGATAAGAATCCCTTATCTCTTCAAAACCGAGAGGGGCCTCCCCGAATATCTTAGTTATCATCTCGTTTTTTCTTTGAAGTACAAACCGTAACTTCTCCTCGAAAATAGAAGGCCTTAAAAGATCACCCACACGTATTCCAGTTCTTTCAGCCTTATCAGCATAAGCAGGCCCTATCCCCCTTTTAGTAGTCCCTATCCTTTGACTCCCCCTCTTTCTCTCCTCAAGCTCATCTATCAACTTATGATAAGGCATAACAAGATGAGCAAGCTCACTTATCTTAAGCTTACCAATGCTCCCAACCTCTTTCTTTAAAGCCTCATACTCTTCCACTAAAAGAGGAAGATCGATAACAACCCCATCTCCTACAATACAAAGCTTGTCAGGATAAAGCATACCAGAAGGAAGTAGATGAAAAATATACTTTTTACCATTAAGAACCACAGTGTGTCCTGCATTACTTCCCCCTTGATACCTTAAAACCACATCAGCATCCTTAACTAAAAAATCTACTATTTTCCCTTTTCCCTCATCTCCCCATTGCATACCAACTATTGCAATTACGCTCATTTTTTAACAACCTCACCCCTATGGTAGACTATCTCGGAGGCAAAAACTACCTCCACATACTTGCTTATCACAGGTAAAAGCTTGTTTAAGGCATTAAACGTCTCACTTTTAGCATGACCTATTCCTATAGTCATCGTCCTTCTTCTAGCCAAGGAGACAAGCTTAAGGATATACTCCTCAACTCTGTTTTCTCCACTATATCTATCTATGAACAAAGAATTATAAAAACATGGTAACCCCACATCCAACGCAATATGATAAGCTACGCTATCAGGAGTAGTATAGCTGTCCACAAAAAATAATCCTTTTTCCTTCAAAACGCTCATAACCTTTCTCATAAGTACCGGATCAGTAGTAGCCAGAGAACCCATATGATTATTAACGCCAACAGCATAATCAACACTCGAAAGAGCTCTATTTATTAAATCCCTTATTTCCTCCATATCCATACCTAAACTCACAACATCCCGATTAACAACATGCTTGTAGGCTTGCATTGGAAGATGAAGAATAATCTCTTTTCCACCCCTGTAGCCTTTCTCCGAAACAAAATTTGACCATCTAAGAAACGGAAGCACCGCCAGATTCACCTTATAAGGAAGAGATATAAACTTTGAGGCCAAGTGAGCATCATAACCAAGATCATCTATTATTATGGCAAGCTTTGGAAGACCGCTCTTCCTTCTATCTGGTTCAAGAAAACCAGCAAAATGTAAGCTACCCCTTTTCCCCACACCACCACTAATATCGAGCTTCAAATCTCGAGATCTGATCTCAACAAAAGTTGAAAGAAAAGCATACTTCTTCTTCAACTTGGACCATATTTCATGCTCTGCATGAAACTCACTTATTTCCAAGTAAAGAATTTCGGTTCCGACCAGGAGTACTAAACCAACTACGGCTATAATAAATAGATATGTTGAAAACCTCATTAAATCCTTTTCATCTCTTTTAGAAGGATTTCCTTAGCTTTTTCAAGCTGTAAATCCTTCTTAGAATCCTCTGATTGCTCAACTACCACATCAGGATTAAGCCCCTTATCATGAATTAATCTACCGCTAGGGGTATAATAATAAGCAACTGTAATGTGAAGAGCAGAACCATCATTAAAAGGTATAACTGTCTGAACAGAACCTTTGCCAAACGTCTTAACCCCGACAAGCTTTGCCCTACCATGATCTTGTAAAGCTCCTGCGACTATCTCTGAAGCGCTTGCGCTCCCTTTATTAACAAGAACTACCATCGGACAATAGGGAATAGCGGTCCCATCAGCCTCATAAACAACCGTATGCCATGGATACCTTCCCTTAGTACTAACTATAACACCCTTATCTATAAACATTTTAGCTACAGAAATAGCTTCGTTTAAAAGGCCACCTGGATTATTTCTTAAATCCAGAATTATTCCCTTAAAGCCATTTTTCTTTAACCCTTCTAATGCAGCTTTAAGTTCCTGAGTAGTATTTTGATTAAAATAGGTTATTCTTAAGTAAGCTATATTCTTATCAATTAATTCACTTTTAACAGCTTTAAGCTTCACTTTTGCCCTTGTTATCGTAAACTTCAAAAGTTTATCTTCCCCAGCTCTTCTTATCCAAATAGTAACTTGAGTACCAGGCTCTCCTCTAAGAAGTTTAACAACCTTAGAAAGTCCCATCCCTTGCGTAGGCTCATCTCCAATCCTCACTATCTCATCATCAGCTTTTAAACCCAATTTATATGCAGGGGTATCCTCTATAGGAGATACAATTACAATCTTCTCGTCTTTCTTAGTTATTATTATCCCTATGCCACCATACTGCCCCTCCAATTGAATCTGCTCTTCCTTATATTCTTGAGGATCCTCGTATCTTGTATATGGATCACCCAAAGCTTCAACTAAACCTTTTAAGGCACCGTATTTGAGCTTTTCAGAATCTATTTTACTAGGATCTACGTAATAATTTCTTATTATATTCCAGAGCTGAATCAAATTCCCCATAAGATCAGTAGGTATAGCATTCTGAGGAAGGGGAACAGAAGGCGTAACAGAACTTGAAGGACTCTCCTGCCCAAAAGCAAAAGAGCTAGACAAAATAGAAAGAAATACTAAAAAGAAAACTACTTTAACCCTAAATTTCACCTTTTTTCACTCCCTTTCAAAAAATTTAATATTAAAAACCAAGCAAGCTTATAGAGCTTTATTATCTTCTTCCACCTCCAAGGTTCCTTAAAAGCCCTATAAAGCCATTCCAATCCCATCTTCCTAAACAGATACGGAGCCCTCTTAATATCACCAGCCCAAACATCAAAGCTTCCACCAACCCCCATCATTACTGGAACTCCAAGCTCATCCCTATTTCTGTGCATCCACTTTTCTTGTTTAGGAACACCCATTGCAACGAAAAGATAATCTGGCTTAGCCTCTTTTATCTTAGCTATTACCTCCTTTTCCTCATGCTCATTGAAGTAACCGTGATAAACACCCACTATGTTTATACCAGGAAAAGCAAGTTCTATATTCTTAGCAGCCCTCTCAGCCACCCCCTCCTTAGCTCCCAAGAGAAAAACCCTTCTTCCATAAAAAGCCGCTCTCTCAAGCATAGCATTCATAAGCTCTATACCAGGTAGTCTTCTTTTCACAGGCTGTCCGATTAGCCTGGATAGAATAACTATACCAACCCCATCAGGAACTACTACATCCGCTTGATCAAGAACCTTTTTATAATCGCTATCTTCAAGAGCTGTAACAATAGCCGGACTATCAGGAGTAACTATTATATGACTAAGACCATCTCTTAAGAAAGCCTCTATCCTACCTAAGGCATAGTCAAGGGATATATCATCAACCCTAACCCCTAATATATTTCTTTTCATCCCCATCTCAAAAGAAGAGGTACCTACCAACATCATCAATCTTATATATACCTTAACAAACAAAAACGCTCCTAGAAGAACAGCTAAAACTATATAGGTTTTCGGATATTTAAATACAAGAACAGCTCCTATAGCAAAATAAAGGCTTAAAAGATTTATCAAAGCAGCGATTTCTCTCTCCCCAAGACCAAAAGATAGAAGGTAACTATACAAACCACTATTCTTAGAGAAGTTTGAGGAAAGCGGATGAACATAACCTGATATAACAGCATAGGAAATATTTATAATGGGAACACCTAAAACAAACATAGGAACAAGTAAGGTTAAAAGAGCAGTTCTTTTCAAGACACCAAGAATAGCCACAGATGCTAAAAGGAAACCTATCATTGTGGAAAGCTCTTCACCAAGTTGATCGTCTCCTTTAATCCAAAATAAAGCAAGACAAAATAAAAATACAAATACTGATAAAGCAACAGCATCCCACAACTCTTGATCTTGAATATACGCTACAACACTAAAAACAAAGGAAGCTATAGAAGAAACCCCTAAAGCAGCACCCTTTACCTCATCAAGCACTACCAAGGAGTTTGAAACCACAATAAACCATAATATCGTTAGAGGGAGAGATAGAAAGCTTAAGTAACGATAACCTCCGCTTGGAGAACTTAAAAAGTGAATACAAACCCCGCTATTTGCTAAATATAAAGCTATCCCACAAAGCAAAAGAAGCCTTAATCCCCTCAAAGCAGGATATGCCTTTAAGGAAAACTCTACCAAAAAAACAAGAATAGAAGAAAGCAAAACTACAGAAAGATCAGGAAATTGCATGACAAAAAGCAGAGAAGAAGAAGCAAAAAGAAGTATAGAAAAAAGAATTCTTAAAAAGTCAATTTTTTTTCTTTCACTTAAAGCTAAGGGATTTCTCCCGAATTTTGGTAGAACGACAAAAAGAAAAGATAAACTTGCAATGAAAAGAGCAACAAAAGTATATTTCATTCTTACCCCCCCTTGCATTAATTCAAACCTTATTATAAGCTAATTATACTCACAGAGTCAAACCCTTAAGAGGTGATACAAAATGACATTAAAGAAATTTTTTCTTTTGTGTTCTGTAGCTTATATGCTTGTGATCTCGAATCCTACTTTCTCTCAAGAAAATCCAAGTGAAGCATTCAAATGTGCTTTAGAAAAACTATTCTCCCCTAAAAAAATAGAATTTTGTGCAGAAAATTGTTCTCAAAATTTTTTCAAAAAGATATATATAAAAGCTGAGGAAGCAATAACATCTGAGTTACCTTTAGAAATGGTAGAAATCGAAGCGGAAGATGTAGAGTTTAACTCCCCTGAGGAATGGAAGGAAGGAAATATAAAAATTTTAAGCGTGAAAAACATCAAGCTAATCATGTTAGTAACGGAAGAAAATCTAAACAAATTCCTTAGCGAAAAAATTAGGAAAAACAATATAGATGGACTTAGAAAGGCTAATGTAAAAATTAAACGGGACTTCCTTTATCTTGCTGCTTCATATCAAATAGATGGGCTACCCTTAAGAATCCTAGTCGAGCTGAAAAGCAAATTAGGTATAGAAGAAAGTAAAATTGTATTAAAGGATTATAAACTTTATTTAAGTGGGCTAGCTGCAGGTGATGATTTCACCTACCACCTTTTAAGCAAAATCAATCCTGTATTCGACTTAAAAAAACTTCCATTTCCAGTTGAACATGCTCAAATAGAACAATCTGATGGGAAAATAATTATCAGAACAACAGAACTACCGCATAAACCAACTTCCTTAAGCTTTACTTGGAGAGATAACTCTAATCCCACCCATATAAGGAACTAAAGCTTCGGGTATTATAACACTACCATCCTCTTGCTGGTAGTTTTCTAATATAGCAGCCAAGGTTCGTCCCACAGCTACACCGGAACCATTAAGTGTATGGACATAACGTGGCTTTTCTCGAGCGGAAGGTTTATATCTTATATTAGCCCTTCTTGCTTGAAAATCCTCACAGTTACTACAAGATGAAATCTCTCTATACTTACCCTGCCCAGGCATCCAAACCTCTATATCATAAGTTTTAGCGGAAGTAAAACCCATATCTCCTGTACAAAGTAAGACCACTCTATAGGGCAAACCTAATCTCTTTAGTACCTCTTCAGCATCATTAACCATCTTTTCAAGCTCATCATAAGATTTTTCCGGCTCAGAAAATTTAACAAGCTCCACTTTATTAAACTGATGCTGTCTAATAATACCCCTTATATCTTTACCATAAGATCCTGCCTCTCTTCTAAAGCAGGCAGTATATGCCGTAACATATATCGGTAAGCTTCCGGGAGGAAGAATCTCATCCATAAATAAATTAGTTAAAGGAACTTCCGCTGTAGGAATGAGGTAAAGGTCGTCATCCTTACACTTATAAAGCTCTTGTTCAAATTTAGGAAGCTGACCAGTCCCAAACATAGCTTTAGGATTAACCAAAAAGGGAGGAAATATTTCTATATACCCATGTTCTAAAGTATGAAGATCAAGCATAAAGTTTATTAACGCTCTTTCAAGCCTAGCACCAAGCCCTTTAAGAACTGTAAATCTTGATTCTGCAAGCTTTGTTCCTCTTTCAAAATCAAGAATATCTAGCTTTTCCCCTATTTCCCAGTGAGGTTTAGGCTCAAAATGGAAATTCCGTGGCTCTCCCCATCTTCTAACCTCAATATTTCCTTCCTCTCCCGAACCAACAGGAACGCTCTCATGAGGTATATTAGGAATAAGAACAAGCATATTTTTTATTTCTTCTTCAAGGGATAAAGCCTTTTTCTCAAGCTCTTTTATCTTGTCCGCCACTTCTTTCATCTGAGAAATAAGAGATGTTGGATCCTCACCCCTTGCTTTCATAACCGCTACCTCTTTAGAAACTTCGTTTCTCTTTTCTTTCAAAACCTGCGTTTCAGACAGAACAGCTCTCCACTCCTCATCCTTTTTTAAAAGCTCATCAATTGGGAAGGAGTACCCTCTATTCTTTAATGCAAGCCTTACCCTATCAGGATCCTTTCTAATCAACCTAAGATCAAGCATTTCCCTTCATCCCCTTTAAAAGGTTAACCATCTCTATAAGAGAAAGAGCTGCTTCCCACCCTTTATTGCCGGCCTTAGTACCAGCCCTCTCTATGGCCTGTTCTATATTATCAGTAGTCAATACTCCAAAAGACACAGGCACTTCACAACTTAGCATTACTTGAGCTATGCCCTTGGCACACTCCGAAGCCACATAGTTAAAATGTGGGGTATCCCCTCTTATTATGGCTCCCAAGCAAATCACTCCATCATATTTTCTACTTTTTGCCATTTTCAGCGCAGCAAGAGGAATCTCAAAAGAGCCAGGAACCCAAGCTATTTCAATATTATCCTCTGAAACACCATGCCTTAGTAGAGCATCTAATGCTCCTTCAAGAAGCCTTCTTGTAATAAAATCATTAAATCTTGAAACAACAATTCCTATCTTTATACCTTCCCCTAAAAGTTGCCCTTCGTACACTTTCAAAGGCATCACCCCTTATATCTAAGACATATTAAGTGACCTAATTTCTCTGCTTTAGCCTTAAGATAACCTTCATTATAAGCATTCGGCTCAATCTCTATAGGAACCCTCTCCACTACTTTCAACCCATACCCTTCTAGACCAACTATCTTCCTTGGGTTGTTCGTTATAAGCCTTATAGTAGAAAGTCCAAGATCCGCAAGTATTTGGGCTCCTATACCGTAATCCCTTAAGTCAGGGGAAAAGCCCAAAGCTATATTAGCATCAACAGTATCAAGTCCTCTCTCTTCCTGAAGCTTATATGCCTTAAGTTTATTTATTAATCCTATTCCTCTACCCTCTTGTCGCATGTAAAGCAAAACTCCTCTCCCCTCTTGCTCTATTATCTGCATAGCCCTATGAAGCTGATCCCCACAATCACATCTCAATGAGTTAAAGACATCACCAGTTAAACACTCAGAGTGAACCCTAACTAAAACATTTTCTCTACCAGCAACATCTCCTTTAACCAAAACCAAGTGAATAAGATGATCATCATCCTTATCCAAAATAGACCTATAAGCCAAAGCCTTAAAGTGTCCCCATCTAGTAGGAAGATCAACCCCATCCACAATTCTCTTAACCAACTTTTCCCTTTTAAAGCGATAAGCTATCAAGTCTTTTATAGTTATTATCTTTAAACCATGTTCCTTAGCAAATCTAAAAAGCTCAGGCAAGCGAGCCATCGTTCCATCATCGTTCATTATTTCACATATAACTCCAGCAGGATATAGTCCAGCTAATCTCGCTAGATCAACAGAGGCTTCAGTATGTCCAGCTCGCTTTAAAACTCCTCCTTCACGAGCCATGAGAAGAAACAGATGCCCTGGTCTCCTTAAGTCCTCAGGTTTAGTTTTAGGGTCAAGAATCGTCTTAACAGTTACAGCTCTATCGTAAGCTGAAATTCCAGTAGTAGTACCATATTTTGCATCCACAGTGACGGTAAAAGCAGTTTCATGGGGATCTGTATTTTCAGAAACCATAAGGGGTATTTTCAGCTCTTCAAGGCGTTCCTTTATTATAGGCATACATATCAATCCTCTCCCATATTTTGCCATAAAGTTTATAGCTTCTGGGGTAACCTTTTCAGCAGCTATCACCAAATCTCCCTCATTTTCCCTGTCCTCATCATCAACAACTATTATCATTTTTCCTTGTTTTATATCTTCTATAGCTTCTTCTATAGTGTTAAACTTGAACTCCTCCATCCTAAACACCTCTCGCTTTAAAGGAATCCGTACTTTTTCAAAAGATCCAAAGTAACTCCCTTTTCTTCTTCACCCTTCAACATCTTACGAATATATTTTCCAATAATATCAAATTCTATATTGAGAAGATCTCCCACCTTCCGTAAACTAAGAGTGGTAACCTTAAGAGTATGAGGTATTAACACAACTGAAAAAGAAGATCCCTTAACCCCAGCTATAGTTAAACTCACTCCATCAATAGCAATAGAGCCTTTAGAAACCACATACTCTGTATACTCTTCCGGGATAGATATCCACATCCTTCGGGAACCGCTCTCGGGAATAACCTCAATAACTTTACCCATACAGTCCACATGCCCTAACACAAAATGCCCCTCTAATCTATCTCCTATCCTTAAGGGCCTTTCTAAGTTAACCTCATCCCCGATCCTTAAGAGGGATAAGTTACTTCTTTCCAAAGTTTCTCTCATAACCTCAACGTTAAAAAGGTTCTTTCTTGAAAAAACAACAGTCAAACATACACCATTAACAGCAATACTTGAACCTACTTCCATTTGAGGAAGCTCAGAAGCTATAGCAAGCCTCCAAACGCCCTTTTTTTCTATTTCAACTACTTTTCCAGTAGCTTCTATAAGCCCAGTAAACATTTCTTTCCAGAGATTTTATTATATCATATATCCCTCAAGGAGAATATCTTCCCCAACCTTTCTTAAGGTAAACTCGTTAATTTTTATTGAGGAATCTAAGGAACTAACTTCAAGCTCATCAAAAGGACCTATACCTTTACCAATTATTTTGGGAGCGATAAAATAAAGAAGCTTATCCACCAATCCCTCTCTTAAGAAAGAAGAAAAGATTTTCCTGCCCCCTTCAACCATAACGCTCGCTATACCAAGTTCTCCAAGCTTCTTTAAGACATCCCTTAATTCGATAATTCCGTTTTCTGAAGAAACTTTATAAAGCTCTACACCAACAGCCTCAAGCTCTTTAACTTTCTCTCTTGAAGCAACCTCTGAGTAGAATATGATTTTCCTCCCAGGAGAAGTCAGAATTTTTGCGTGAGATGGAACTCTCAAATAAGTATCCAGGACCACTCTCACCGGGTTTCTCCCCTTAACCAACCTTACAGTAAGCTCAGGATCGTCTCTTAAAACCGTTTCCACCCCTACCAAAACAGCATCATATAGGGATCTAAATTTATGAACTAACCTCCTTGAACTTAAGGAGGTTATCCATTTCGATTCCCCTAAGGCATTAGCTATCTTACCATCAAGGCTCACTGCAATCTTCAAAATCACAAAAGGGATTCCCTTGGTTATCCATTTAAAAAAGGCTTCGTTAAGCCTCCTTGCTTCTCTTTCAAGTACCCCAGTTACTACTTCTATGCCTGCCTTTTTAAGAAGATCCACCCCTTTCCCTGAAACGAGAGGATTAGGGTCAAGAGTGGCAATAACAACTCTTCTTATCCCCGCTTCTATTATTCTCGGAGCACAAGGAGGAGTTTTACCAAAGTGAACACATGGCTCTAGATTAACATATAATGTAGCCCCTTTAGCTTCTCCTTTAGCGTTATCTAAAGCAACCACTTCAGCGTGAGGTCCACCATAATACTCGTGATAACCTGTAGCTACTACCTTTCCATCTTTAACCAAAACTGCTCCTACCATAGGATTAGGGCTAACTCTTCCAGCACCCTTCAAAGCCAGCTTCAGAGCTTTTTTCATAAAATATTCATCCAACTTTCTACACCCCCAACTAATAAGTATACTATCATTATGTTATAATTATATGTTAAGATGAAGGGGTTAGAATTAAAAGATAGGATTTTATCAAAATTGAGAGACCTTCCAACCTTGCCTGAGGTAGCAGCTAAAGTTATGGAAATAGCTAATAATCCTCGATCCTCAGCAGCAGATATGGCAAAGGTCATCTCTCAAGATCAAGCTCTTACTGCTAAAATTCTTAAGCTCGTTAACTCAGCGTACTATGGCTTCCCGAGAAAGATATCTACCATAACACAAGCCATAGTTATACTAGGTTTTAGAACCGTAAGGGATCTTGTATTAAACATTTCTATATCTGATATGTTCAACTCGAAAAACGTTGGAGGACTTAATGCAGAAAGCTTATGGCTACATAATTTAGGGGTAGCCATAACAGCTAAGATCTTAGCTAAAAGGATAGGTTACGATCCTCCAGAAGAGGCCTTTACATGCGGTCTTCTTCATGATTTAGGAAAGCTTGTCTTTATAAAGCTCTTCCCTCAAGAATATGAAAAGGTTGCTACCATAGCAAGAGATGGAGATAAATGGATAAGGGACGTAGAGGAAGCCATCTTTGAGATAGACCACTCTGTTGTTGGCAAATGGGTAGCAGATTACTGGAAATTTCCCCACCAACTCGTTCAAGCTATACAGATGCACCACCAACCTAACCTTGACAACGAATACCCTGAGCTAACCTCTATAATTCACGGTGCGGACATATTAACAAGAATTAAAAAGATAGGAAGCGGAGGAGATAATCAGATTCCATCCTTTAGAAAGGAGGCTTGGATGATTCTAAAACTTAAACCACAAGATCTAAATGACATATATAATGAAATAGAAAAAGATATTGAAGGAGCCCTAGCCTTCTTACATGTCTTAAGAGGAAAATAATGAGCATGGAAGATTTTGAGAGAAAGATTAAAGATCTGAGAGAAGCTTATGAAGAAGTAATAAGGCTCTACAGGATTACCGAAGAAGTAGGGCTTGCTCCATCTATAGAAGCTATAAAGAATCTGTTCTTAAACTACGTGACCAAACTCGCACCTTCCATAAACGAAAAGTATCTAATCTTAGGTAGTGAAATACCAGAAAAAATTTCAGAAAAGTGGAAAATCTGGGAAGAAGAAGGATTAATAGAATGGGTCAAAAATCGAGGAAAAACAACAATAATACCTGAGGATAATTTAACTTACGTATTAACCCCTCTTGTCGTTAGAAATAAGATCATAGGAATGTCATTAGTATCTACATCAGTATGTCCCGAAGGTTTTAACCAGCAGGTTTTAAACCTACTTGACACCATAGCACATCAGTGTGCCGTAGGAATAGAGAATATTCGACTTCATAAAGAGATTGACGACATTAGAAAGTTTCTCCAAGAGCTATTTGATCAACTTCCCCATGGAATTTTAGTGCTCGAAATAAACGGGAAGATTAAAAGCGCAAATAGAAAGCTACTTGAACTAATCGAGCTAAAAGACAAAGAACCTCGTGATGTATTAGGAAAGCGAGTGGAAGAAGTCCTGCCAGACATATTATCTTTAAAGATAAGAGAAGTGCTTACGGAAACCGTGATCAAGGTTAGGGTATCAGAAGAGGAAGTTAGCTATATAGAAAACGACAGAGAGATCACGCTGGGTATAAGCTCCACATTATTTAGACAAAATGAAGATCAAGGAATCATTCTTATAGTAAGAGACCTTTCAGAAAGCAAAGAGCTAGAAAAATTAAGGAGATTAGATAAGCTTAAAAGTGAATTTATCTCTTCGGTTAGTCATGAACTTAAAACGCCCCTTACAGCTATCAAAGGTTTTATCGAATTACTACTTGACAACCCTGAAAGCATTCCCTCAGAAACAGCTAAGGCATATCTATCTTTTATGAATGAGGAGGTTAACAACCTAACACGATTGATAAATGACCTTCTCGACTTTTCGAGACTTGAAACTAGCAAGTTATATCTTGAACTTGAAGAATTTGATATAAACGAACTAATAGAAAGAGCAGTCTCCATGTTTGAAAGAGATCTAAAGGAAAAGGAGCTGTTTATTTATAAGGAGCTAAACGGGGATCTCCCCTTAGTAAAAGGAGACAAAGGGAAGCTTCTTCAAGTACTCATAAATTTGATAGACAACGCTATAAAATATATAGGAAATGGGAAAAGAATATGGATAAGAGCAAACGCTGATGATGGAAAAGGCATAACTATATGTGTGGAAGATGAAGGAATAGGCATTCCTCCGGAAAGTCTGCCCTATATCTTCGATAAATTCTATAGAGTAGAAAGCGACTATACTCACAAAATAAGAGGACTTGGATTAGGCCTTTCTATAGCCAAACAAATTATAGAGGCCCATAAAGGTAAGATATGGGCTGAAAGCAAACCTGATAAGGGATCCAAGTTTTTCTTCTATCTACCAATTATAGAGAAGGAGGAAAGCTAATTTGCTATGGGGACAGCAAAAGAAAAAATAATAGTTGCTGAAGATGATAGCAAAATTCAGATGGTTATTAAGGGAGCTCTTGAGAAGGAAGGATATGAAATACTTCTTGCCAAGGACGGACTTGAAGCCATAAAGCTACTTCAGGAGAATCCAGATGTTGTAAGCATTGTAACTGATATAGCCATGCCACGAATGACAGGCTTAGAATTGGTAGAGGAAATAAGGAAAAACGGTCCTAACCCGGATATCCCGATACTTATGCTCAGCGCACATCATACTAAGGAAAACATACTAAAGGCAACAGAATTAGGAATAAATGACTTTTTAATAAAACCCTTCTCTATTAAAGATCTTGTAATAAGACTAAATAGAATGTTAGGGAAGGAAACCCCTACGCTTCCTCCCAAAAGGGAGGAAACCGCACCTCCCCCAGAGAAAACCTCCAATAATAATTTCAAGAAGAAGATTCTTGTAGTTGATGACTCTACAATAATTCTAAAAATTATAGAAAGCACTTTAACAAATGCTGGTTTCCACGTAATAACGAGTGATAATGGGAAGCAAGCTCTTCTTAAAGCAAAAACGGAAAAACCTGATCTTATTCTTACAGACATAATGATGCCTGAAATGGATGGTCTAACACTATGCGAAGAAATAAGAAAAGACCCTTACACCCAAAGAATACCTATAATTATAGTATCTGCTAAAGGACAAAAGAAAGACGTACTCGAAGCCTTAAAAAGAGGAGCTAACGGATACATAGTAAAACCTTTCAGTTCGAAAGACCTCATTCTTCGCGTAAAAAACATCCTTGGATTGAGCCAGACTACTTAAAGTCGCAGATAGATATTTCAACACCCTTAAGAGCATCTAAAAATCTGGTTTCATCAATTTCATCAACTCTTACCATGACTCTTGCTTTTCCCTCATGAGGTGATGGATAAGTTGCAAGCGCTATTATGTTCCCCCCATATCTTGCTATAAGCTGAGTTAGCTGGGCTAATGTGCCTTTCTTATCAGGAACTTCGAAAACGAATCTACGCCCATCCCTTCCCGCACCAAGAAGCTTAAGAAGCACCTTGAAGATATCTGTTTCTGTAACTATCCCTACGAGCTCACCGTTGCGCATAACAGGTAGAGCTCCTACTTTCTTATCTACCATTATCTTAGCAGCTTCCTCAATAGGAACATCCTCAGATACAGTTATAACGTTACGAGACATTATATCCCTAACTGCAAGCTTACTTAAAAGATAATTCAACTCCCAAATATCAAGACTCGTAGCCTTAGAGGGAGACGCATAAAGAAGATCCTTCTCTGTGACTATACCTATAAGCTTACCCCCATCGACCACAGGAAGCCTCCTTATCCCCTTATCTCTCATCAACTTAAGCGCATCCTGAAAGGATACATCCGGGCTTACAATTATAGGATTAGGAGTCATAACATCCTTAACAAGCAACTTTATTCACCTCCACGATAACTCTATGTCCTCCTCCTGGGGATAAATTATCCTGTAAGAAAAGATAATCTTCCTTTCTTCTCCAGCATCAAGCTTGAGCCTCCATTTAAGGTGTCCGGTTTCAGTCTTCTCTTTCTCTTTAGGTTCTACTTTCAAAAGTTCAACCTTTATCCTAGAATCCATAGAAATGGGGAAAACCTCCTCTAAAAGAAGATCGATTCCCTCTTTAGTTAGGTTTTTGATCTTTAGCTCATAGGCATACTCCCTAACACTCGATTTGTCAATTATCCCCTTTGCAGTTTCTCCAAGCTTTGTTGTCTTTCTTTCAACTTCCACTCTCTCATCACTACCAAAACAAATTTCATATACTCCATCACGACTCATACCTTCTATTTCACTTCCACCTATAAAAGTCTCCCCCACGAAAAGTTCCGTTTGTCCAGGTAAAAAATCAAATGGAGAAGAAAGCTTAAGAGAAATCATTCTATATACAGAGGTATCTAAATAAGATCTACAAAGGTAAAAGCTCTCACGAATGGGTATACTACCTCTCCAAATCAAAACTCTCTTTCTTTCCCCCGTGGATGGAACAGAGATAACCTGATTTATGCTAACTTTTACACCCAGCTCCTCTTCTTTAAAGGCAACTTTTTCCTCCTGCGGTAAAGCTGCCGTAGGAGCCATCATTTTCATCATTGCGGGCTTTTTCACAGATTCTTTTTTAACTATATCAACAATAAGATTTTGCTCTTTCGGTGGAACCAGAGAAAGCCCCTCTCTAATCGAAGATAAGGTTACTTCAGATTCTGTCCAATCTTTCCCAGTTCTCTGCCAAATATTAGCATAAACCTCAATATCAACTTTTTTATCAGCAGGCTTTAAAGCAAACCTATAGGATGGAGCCCATCCAGCTTGAGAAGAATAATAGGAATAAGTTAATTTACCCCCTCTATCATTACCGCTTAATTTCAAAAAAGCGACAATTCTTCTTCTTGAATCAGGGGTATCTATATCCTTCAGTTTCTCCTTAAGAAGATTTATCTTAAGATCGATCTCTTTAACCTTTTTATCTATTCCCTCTACTTCATTTAAATACCGCGTAGTTCTGTCTTCAATCAAGCTCATCCAAGCGTGAGCGTCACTTGGACTATCCATCTGTACTTTGCTCAACATAATCTTAAGAAGTTCAAAAGATAACTCAGCACCTTTTCTTTTACTTAAGGCTTTCCCCTTCTCTTCCTCGAGCTCTCTTATCTTATCCTTTATCTCTTTTATAGCAGGAACCTCATCATCAGAAAGATATATATTTGTGAAGGAAAGAGAATCCACTGAAAAACCCTCTGGAATCACCTTAAAGCTTTCGAGAGAAACGTTATAAGGGATTTCAATTTTAAGCTCTGAGACCTTAGGTGGCACATTCATCTCTTCCTTTATAATCGCTCCTTGAGGGTAGATCTCTATCTTCATAGAAGCAAGAGAGATATTGGTAAAAACCCACAAAGACAGGACTAGAACTAGAAGCGCCCTAATCACCTTATATCACTGCTCCTCACAAGCTCACCAGTTATCATATATATGACCTTCTCTGCAAGATTAGTAGTATGATCACCTACCCTCTCAAGATGCCTTGCCACAAACATTAACTGAACACCTTGCTTCAGAGTCCTGCCAGGATTTTCAAGCATCAAGAAAAACAACTCACTTACTATCTGCCTTTCCAAATCGTCAAGAAAGTTATCCATCTTGCAAACCTCATAAGCCTTTCCCATGTCTCTCTTTAAGAAAGCATCTATAGCCATATCAAGCATCTTTTGTGCATGCTCTGCCATTCTTGGAAGATCAATAAGAGGCTTTATAAAAGGCTCCTTACCTATAGCTAAGACTATGCGTGCTATGTTAACCGCTAAATCTCCAACCCTTTCTAAATCCACTATCATCTTCATAATTGTCGTTATAGTCCTAAGATCCCTTGCTAAAGGATGCCTTCTTGCAATAACCTCAACACAAGTCTTATCCAACTCTATCGTAAGATCGTCCAAAAGATCATCCCTATTTATCACTTCTTTTGCTAAATCCAAATCCTGATGAACAAGTGCCCTCATAGCTTGATCTAAAGCCTCCTTAGACAGAGAGGCGAGCCTAAGCATCTTCTCTTCTAGGTCTCTTAAATCTTCCTCTAAGCTTGCTCTTATATTAAAAGCCAACTTTTTCACCTCCCAATACCATTTTATACTACCCCTTTTTCTTTGAAAAGAGCTATGGTATAATTTAAAAACGAAAGGTGCCGAGATGGCGGAATAGGAAGACGCGCCGGACTCAAAATCCGGTGGGGTTTAAAGCCCCATGCGGGTTCAACTCCCGCTCTCGGCACCATTAATTTTTTAAGCACTAACTATCCTCTTTGCCTTCCCAGCCGTCCTCTCAATACTTCCGGGAGGAAGTATAACTAAATCTACACTTATACCAAGTTTATCTTTTAGAGCCTTAGAGACTCTTGCTGTAAGCTCATTTATATCACCTTTAAAGCCGTTAGCAAATTCACATCTTACCTCAAGCCTTTTAAGATGTTTTCTTTCACCAACCACAAGCTGGTAGTTTAAACTAAGCTCACTAAAGCTTCCCAAAACAGACTCTACTTGCTTTGGAAACACATTAACACCACGAATTATAAGCATATCATCGCTTCTTCCCTTTATCCTATCTATCCTATAGCCATGAACACCACAAGGACAATCCCCATTTACAAGCCTAGTTACATCCCTGGTTCTATATCTTATCATCGGTGTTGCTTCCCTGTTCAAAGTGGTCAGAACAAGCTCCCCCTCTTTACCAAACGGTAGAGGCTTTAAAGTTTCGGGGTCTATTATCTCAACAATAAAGTATTCATCATTTATATGAAGACCGTTCTTATAGGGGCACTCCATAGCCACACCAGGTCCCCATATCTCACTCAACCCATATATATCTAAAGCTTTCATTCCCAAGCCCTTTTCTATTTGAGACCTCATCTCCTCACTCCAAGGCTCGGCTCCTAATATTCCTAAGCGAAGTTTAAGCTCACTAGGAGATATCCCCTTTTCGATCAAAACTTCAGCAAGATAAAGAGCATAACTAGGAGTACAAGCCAAAACCGTAGTTCCAAGATCCCTCATTAGTTCTATTTGCCTTTCAGTGTTACCACCAGATACAGGAATTACACAGCAACCAAGCTTCTCAGCTCCATAATGAAGCCCCAAACCACCGGTAAAAAGCCCATAACCATAAGCAACCTGAACTGTGTCATTCTCCGTCACCCCAGCAATTTTAAGACACCAAGCAACAAGATTAGCCCATTTTTCAATGTCCCCTTTAGTATAACTAACCACTGTAGGCTTCCCTGTAGTCCCTGAAGAGCAGTGAACTCTAACTACATCTTTCAAATCCGAAGCGGTAGCACCCCAAGGATATCCCTTTCTAAGATCATCCTTAATCATAAACGGCAAATACTGAATATCCTCAAAGCTTCTCACATCTTCAGGCTTAATACCAATCTCATCCATCCTTTCCCTATACCAAGGATATCTCTCATAAGCTCTTCTCAAGCTCCCCCTTAAAGCTAGTAACCTCTTATCCATCACTACACCTCCCTAAAAATAAGGATAAAAATAAAGGCCGGAGGCTCCATTTTAAAATGGAGCCTCCGGCCTTACTCAGCCAAAACCCTGGCTTTACCCCACAGGGCTCAAACCGGAGACCCTAAACATCTAAAGTAGAAGACAAACAGATAAACAACATAATGTTGCCTCATCTTGATTCTAAAGTATATCATTCCAACAAAACCTAGTCAATAAGTTCATTTAAGATAACAATTCTCCATCCTTACCCAATACAGCATTATCAACTATTCGCGCCAAACCTACATAAGCGGCTAATGCGAGAAGGGTAGGTCCCTTAATTTCCCTGACCTCTTCCAAAGTTTCGGGATCTACAAATTCAACGTAATCAACCCTTGTATAGGGGTGAGATTGTATAAGATTTATAAGGTTCTTTTTAATCTCCAGCGTATCCTTAATCCCAGAAGATATCAACTCCTTAGCCTTAATTATAGCTCTATAAAGAGACAGAGCTGACTCCCTTTCCTCGGGAGAAAGATAAACATTCCGAGAGCTCATGGCCAAACCATCAGGCTCTCTAACAGTTGGATGCCCTACGATCTCGATATCAAGGTTAAGATCCTTAACCATTCTCTTAATCACTGCAAACTGCTGATAATCCTTAAGCCCAAAGATACTAACATGCGGCTTAACTATGTTAAAGAGCTTTAAAACAACCGTAGTTATACCTCGGAAAAGCCAAGGTCTAGAAATGCCACACAGAGGCTTCGATAGTTTTTCAACCTCCACATAAGTTTGAAACCCTTGAGGATACATCTCACCAGAGGAAGGAACAAATAAAACATCGACACCCGCATCCTCTGCCATCTTCCTATCCCTCTCCAAATCACGAGGATACCTATGATAACCCTCTTTCATATCAAACTGAAGAGGATTAACAAATATGCTTACTACTACCCTATCACCCAATCTCCTACCCATTCTCATTAAAGAGAGATGTCCCTCATGGAAATATCCCATCGTGGGAATGAGAATGATTCGCTTCCCATCCCTCCGAAAACTTTCGGAAAGAGAAGACATCTCTTGGACCGATTGAACCAGTCTTAAGCTACCCATCTTCAACCACTTCCCTTTATAAAGTATCTTCTTTTAGCTTTTTCTTAATTTTAAAATAAAGGAAGATGTCCTTCAAGATCATTTTAGAAACTTTCTTGCCTTTTCTATTATTTTTAGGGCTATTTCTTCCGCATCTTTAGAATCACGAGCTGTAAAAGCCTCCTCTGGAGTAAGTTCTGGAAGCCCATTGGGATATCTCGTGGGGATGTAAAACCTATCAAGATATGTAGCTTCTTCTAAAAGATACCTAAACTCAGAATATAAATTCTCATTAATTTCCTTAAGATGCTCAATTAGCTTTCTTACAGAATGTCCCCATGGATCAAGACCATGAAGGTAAAACAAGGATTTTAAGGCTTTTTCCGCAGATTGCTGGAAGAAAAAACAAGCATGAGCATGCTTCCCCTCTCTCCTAAGCAAAGAGGCCGCCTCAAGATCGCTTTCCGCTGTTTTAATCCACCTTAAAGCCTCCTTTTTAGCCTTTTCCTCGCTCATATATTATCTTTCCCTCTTCTAAAATCTTTTTAAAAAACGTTCTCTCCTTAATCTCCTCCCACTCTAAAGGGGTATAAATTAGCAGGTCAAGCTCCTCTTGAAAAATCTCATATAGTTCCAAAAAATCTCGATGCCTTCTAAAAAAGGTTTCTTCCGTTTCACAAACTATTAGAAGATCTATATCGCTTTTCCTGCTCTGGGTACCCCGAGCGTAAGAGCCAAACAAAATAACCTTATAAACGTTACTTTTGGATTCAAAATAACTTCTTAAAATTTCCTCAATACTACTTATATCTTAGCACCCCTCTTTAAATCTAAGCGAAACACCCTCTCTTTCCTTTCTAAAAATTATATGTTTAAACCAGGAATCCGATAAAAAAGGATAATCTATTCTATAGTGAGCTCCTCGAGACTCTTTTCTTTCCAAGGAAGCTTTAAAGAGAAGCTCTGAAAGCTCAAGCATGCCTTTAAGCTTTAACCACTTATCTAATCTAGCCGGTTTCTTACCTCTAATTATCTCCCTAAGATCATGAATTTCATTAACTCCCTTAGACAAAGTCTCCCCACTTCTTATTATACCTCCGTATTCCCATACTATACTACTTAATTTCTTTTCTTCATATGTAAGAGAATCGCTTCCCATTTTAGGAAAATTAAGATAGTCTAATTCTAGCTTGACAAAGTCAACGTCCATAGCATGCAAAGCAGCCTCCCTACCAGCTATAGGACCGAAAACAGCACACTCTGTTAAAGCCATCCCCCCTACACGATTCGCTCCATGAGTACCTCCTGCACACTCTCCACATGCGAATAAACCAGGAACCCCAGTGAAACATTTATCATTTATTTTAACTCCACCCATAGTAAAGTGAGCAACAGGTTTAACTTCAAGTCCCTCCCTGCCATGTTTCTTAAGAATTTTAAAGAGAAGCGGATTTAGATCATCTATAACTTCATCGCTTAAAGCGGAAAGATCTAAAAATACCTTTCCCTGAAGAAATATCTCTCGAGAAAGGATGTCTCTGGTTTCAAGCTCAGCCTTGGGATATTTATTCAAAAAATATTCTCCCCTTTCGTTTTTAAGTTTAGCACCGTGAGCAAAAAGCGAGGCATATATTCCTATCCATGCTGGTTTAACAAGCCAATAAGGATAAAACTGAACAAATTCTAGATCCATAAGATCCGCACCAGCATCTAAAGCATAGATCAGGCTTTCTCCCGTAGTATCAATAGAATTATCACTATAAGCATAAATCTTAGCGAATCCACCGGTAGCCAATATGGTAGCCTTAGCCTTGACCAGAAAAAGCTTTCCATCTTTTAAGAAAAGGCCACCTCCAACCCCTCCATCTCCCCTTACAAAACCTATAAAATAAAAGCCTTCCTTCAAGGAAATATCATTAGATAAAAGATGTCTTCTTAATGGAATGGTTAACTCGCTACTTTTCCATTTCAAGATTTTGTAATACCTAGACCCATTCTCATTGAGTTTTCCTCCAAACAGAGGAACTCCATACTCTTGAAGTCTCTTTATAGCAAAAGAGCTCTCATCAACAACCCTTTCAAGTAAGTTAAGCTCGTTAAGTTTTCCACCAGCTTCCCATATCTCTGACAAAAATGATCTTCTCTCGCTTTCTTTGCCTTCGAAAACAAGAAACATCGTTTGAGATATAGCTGATGAACCAGAAAGCCCAGCCCTACCTTTTGTAAAAAGCGAGACAGAGACCCCTGTCTTTTTAGCTTCAATAGCAGCAAGAACACCAGCTAATCCACCGCCTATAACAAGGACATCACTTTCAAATGTAACCTCAATATTCATCGCCTCACCCCCCTTAAAAGGGAGAGCATTTCTTTATAGTTTTCCTTCAATACCTTAAAAACGCTTTTATCAATAGGCATTTCCCCCATAATTTTAATAGCTTCTTCAGGAGACAAAGCAGAGCGATAGGGCCTTTCACTTATAAGAGCATCAAAAATATCAGCCACAGCTATTATCCTTGATAAAAGAGGTATTTCCTCCCCTTTTAAACCATCAGGATAACCATTACCATCGACTCTCTCATGATGATGCCTTACAACTTTAGCTATTACTTCAGCTCCTTTTATGTCGGAAAGAATAGAGAAAGCTATTTCAGGGTGTTTTTTCACCACTTCAAATTCCTCGGGAGAAAGCTTTCCTCTCTTATTCAGAATCTCATCAGAAATTCCGATTTTACCTATATCATGAAGAAGCGATGCTTCTTCTAAAAGCTCCTTTTCCTTCCTACTTAAACCTAAACGATCAGCTAAATAAAGAGAGATAAAAGCTACATTTTTTGAATGATCCCGAGTATAGGGATCTTTTTCTTCCATGATAAAAGATATCTTCTCAAGCAACTTAATCTTGGTCAACCTCTCACTATGGGAAGCCACCATTAGCATGAATATTAGCGCTATAAGAATACTAAAAGAAAAAGAAAAAAGAATTTGAGACGGTTTTAGAAATGGTATCAAAGATTTAAACTTAACTTCTGAAATTTTCACATCCCCCCTAAGATCAGGAACAAAATACTTATCTATTCCTAAGCTTTGAATCAATTTAGGTAAATCTATTTCAACCTTAACTAGCCAGTCTTCAATAACTCTCTTAACTTTTGAATCCCAAACGTTAAAGTAGATGATGATATTATTATCTATAGCTCTCATATAATAAAGACCTTCCGAAGCTATATCCTTAGGCCTCTTCACAACTTCAGCCCTTTTAACATAAGAGAAATCCTTCTCCACATAACTAAGGTTCTCTCTTATAAACTCCTCATCAGATAAGACAAAGGCATTGTAAAAATCATCCCATTGAAAGTAACCTGTAGAAATGGAACGCATGAAACCATCCAGAAAAACATCTATAACCTGGGAGCTTCTTCTAAGTTCAGAGACAAATTTCAACCTTTGAATATTCTGAAAATAAACTAAATTAACGGAAATGGTTACTATAAAAATTAATATAATCCACCACCTAAGCTCTTTCAAAATAGAGATTTTTATCTTGATCTCCTCCCCTAAAATTCCTCATAGCATTCTCTTTCTAATAACATCGTTTATGAAAACATCCAGAATCTTAGGATCAAATAACTTTTCAGAAAGCTTTTCCAATCTTGAAACAGCTTCCTCTACCGTTGGGAGAAAACCAAGCCTGCCCGAAAGTAAAGCATCAAAATAATTACACAACCCTATTATGCGAGCTTGCCCTATTATCTCTCCCCTCTCTAAACCTTGAGGATAACCACTCCCATCAAAGCTTTCATGATGCTGGTAAACAGCATGAGAAATGCTAATGGCTAAGTTTCTCATATTTCTTAAAAGACCGTAACCCAACAAAGGATGCATAGCTATAGTAAAGTCAATCTCACCCTTACTTAGAAAGGAGTTTAAGAAAAAATCCTCAACACTGAGAAAAAGCTTCCCTATATCGTGAAAAAGAGCAGCTGTTCCTATATCCCATATCCTTTTGACTTTGTAACCTAAGCTAAAGGCTGTAAACATCGATAAAACCGCTACATTAAGCCAATGTTCCCAAAGCATACCTCCATCCTCATAACTAAAACTTCCCAGACTTATAAGCTTTCTTTCTCCTTTAAAGATCTCCCTTAAAAGCGCTAAGGTTATCTTCCTACCTAATTCAATAAAGAAAGCGATCTTAGATCTTTCCCACTGAACAGCCTTATCGAATCTCTTCAATATTAACTCACTATCTTCCCAACTAACAATTCCAAAAGAAGCTTTCCTAAACACGCTTAAGTTTTTTCTTAATCCTGTGTAAATTTCCCTAACCTTATTCAAAAAGGGGTTCTCGAGAAGATCGCCTGACTTTTCGTAAATTTCCCTCTCGTCTTCGCTTTCAAAAACTGCAACATGAGATATACTAAATCTCTTAATACTATCTATATGCTTCTTCTCGAGAGAAACCCCCCTCTTTAAAAGAGAATATCCCTCAGGGGTATATATACTTCTTCCAAGAAGCTCTCCCCCCTTAAGCTCATCAACTCTGACTATTTTCAAGTATCTTTAACACCTCTTTCATTGCATCATCTACAGAATAAGCAAGTTTAACAAAGTTAAAATTATCAAAATAAAACTTTATCCTCCTTTCCTCCATCCCACTTTGAGGAATACCAATGGTGAACCTCTCAAGAAAGACAGAATATGCAAAAGAAAGGCCCCCAGAGGAAATAACTATAGAAGAGCACTCGTATAAAAATGCGAGATCCTTTAAAGACTTATAAAGTTTAATATTAGAAGGAAGAGAGGTCTTCGAAAAAATGGAGTAGTCAGAATTAAGGGGACCAAAGATAATATGAACATTTATGTTTTCCTTAATAGGGTTTTCCTGAATAAGATGAAGAAACTGTCTTGTAAATTTCCTCGGATCTGCCCCACCAAACGTAACGAGAATATCTCTTCCTCTAGGGGGAAGCCCCTTCAAACGTCTTATTTCTAAAGGGGGGTAAACATAATCCCAACCAGTTAAAACCTCTTTAGCTTTAAAGCTCATATAACTAGAGAAGATAAAATCAGGATAAACTAGGACATCAACTTCAAAATTATTCATAGTACCATCGTTATCAAAGAGAACAACGAATTTCCTATCTTTGAGAGAGCCTAAGATTTCCAATACCTCCTCTTTACTAGGAAGATCTATGACAACCCCGGAAGATTCTGCAAGTTTGGTATTAAAGGCCGTTTTTATACCTTCCCTCCATAAATCTCTTGCTATATATATAGACCTATATACGTGACCAAGACCTTTCTCTTTAGACCCCTTACAAAATAAGGTAATCAAAGGACTCCTATAATCTTTAAGCTTTAAAGCTATCAAAGAAACAAGGTTAGTTCTTTCCTCAAACCCCACCTATAATTTATCCTTTCCTTCTTTCATCTTTTTAAGTATCTCCCACTCTGGATCCTTCCACAGAAAACCAATCTCTGGAAGAAGAGAACCTATATATTTACTTGAAGCTTTAGAATAATCCTTAACCTCCCTATCCTTGACCTCGTGGAAAACAAGTTGAGCAATTCTTGTACCAGGATAAAGATAGAGAGGAGCTATCCCAAGGTTAGCAAGCTCAAGGGTTATTACTCCCCTGTAGCCAGGGGAAACAACAGTAGCTGTTGCTACCACAAGGCCAAGCCTTCCCCATGAAGACCTCCCTTCAACATAAGCCATATATTTTTCACTTAAAGCCACATATTCAAGGGTGCTTGATAGAGCAAAATCTCCCGGATGAAGAACAAATGCCTGCCCCGGCTCTAAAAATATTCTTTCTCCAACCATGGGAAGAAAAGGAGCATCCCCACTTAATGGATCGAATGCTCCCATGACTCTCTTCCTGAAGAGAATAAAATCAAGGCCAAGCCTTACATCTAGGCTCCCCTTACCGATCTGAACAGCAGGATCCAAAAGAGGTATGATCTTTATTTCACCACTTTCTATCGCCCTCAATATCTCCTGAGAAGGTATCACTCCCATGCTTAAACTTATACCACTCCTTTCTAAACGCTCTCAGCTTTAAAGCAGTCATAAGAAGTTCACTAATATTTCTCCTATCTGTTCCCTCTTTAATTAAAATCCAACCAGCGTTAAAAAGCTCAGGAAGAGAGCAATCTATAGGAGGAAGAGAGTCTTTGAGCTGATTGATTGCAAAGCTTATATTCTCCATCACAGGGTTATCTATATCTTTATAGAACTTCAATCTAGACTCCCCTTTAGGAAACAAAACCTCTCCTAAAGCAAACTTATAAGCTTCTCCATATCTTTTTATAGCCATCTTATCAGAGGAAGGAATGTCCAATCCAATCCATCTCAAATATAAACCATAAAGATATGGATAAAGAAGAGGCTCCTCCAGGAAAAACTCCGGAAGCAGAAGGAGAAAGAAGTCTTTCATAGGATAATAAGTGGGAAACCAACCATCATAAGTGGAAACTATAGGTTTGATACCGCTTTCCTCTTCCAGGTAGGCCTTTAGAGCCCAGGGTATATCCATCCGAGAACTTCTTAAGAGGTATCTAAAAAGACGTTCAAGAAAAAGTAAATCTTTCTCATTAGGTTTAAGAGAAAGTCTCCCTTTCAGGAATTCCAAAACCTTTAAAACCTGAGGAGATATAGAAGGAAGACTCTCAAAGCTTTCTATTTCAAGCCTGAGGCGCTCTATTCTATAAGACATTATTTCTATCATCTTGTATTTATTATAACATAAAAAAATAAAAGGGAGAAAACTCTTCTTGAGCTTCTCCCTTGCTATCAACTGGTGGAGCTGACGGGAGTCGAACCCGTGACCTCTTCCATGCCAAGGAAGCGCGCTCCCACTGCGCTACAGCCCCAAGCTATGGGATATTATAAAAGCACAACCTGAAATTGTCAAGGAACCAAAAATAGAAAAATACAGGAACACCTTAACCTCATTTATGGCATTTCAAAAGGCTAAAACAGGTATATGCATTCTACCTACCCTCAAGGAAGCAAAAGTCAAACTAAAGGCATAATTACGATTAAAGCAATCTAAATCTTACCACTATGGGGATCCTTTGCTAGTAATAATAAAGTCAAGTTAACTTTTTACATGCGTCTTTAAGAGGACAAGCATGACAATTAGGCTTACTAGGTCTGCAGTAAGTTCTCCCTATGAGTATCAACAGTTTATGAGCTATTAATCTGTCTTCGGGCGGGAAAACCTCCATTAGTTTCAGTCTAATAATTTCATAGCTATCTTTTTGATTTACTAAACCAAATCTTTTTACAACCCTTTCAATATGCCTATCAATCGCAAATGTTTCATTATATCCAATGTGAAGAAGTATAACATCTGCAGTTTTAGGACCTATCCCATAAATGCTCATTAAAGACTTTCTAGGGTCTTCTTCCTCAAGAACCTTTCTTATATCCCCATTCCAAAAATTTATAACTTTATTAGCAAGATTTAAAATATATCTGGACTTGCTCTTCTTTAAACCTGATAAGGATATAACCGACTCTAAAACTTCCGATTCAAGAGAGAGAATACCATGAGGAGTGACCCTGCCACCAAGCTCCTCTTTTAAACAAATAAAAGCTTTAATAGCATTCACATCAGAGGTATTCTGAGAGAGAATTGTAGCAACTGCCACCTCAAAAGGATCAGAGGAAATAGAACTAGAGAAAACCCCTTTAAGATTAAGTCCCTTGAGAATATCTCTCAAATTCATGACTTATCACATAAACCCTTAACTGGAGCCATTATTTTCATACCATTAGATAAGGTCAAAACAATCCTTAAAACGCCCAAGTCCAGAGATTTTGAGTCTTCCCAATGACACCACAAATTGTAAACCTTACGGCCATAGACTTTAAGATAAAGAGAACCATCATACGCGCTTAAAAGCCTTCCATTTTCATCAGTGACTGCTATAACAGGACAACCATCTCCAAGATAAGTATTCCAACTAGCTAAAGAATTGGTAGTGGAATAAAGTTCTATACCAGTTATAATACCGTTTCCCTCAAGTACAAGCTTTAGATGAAGGTCTGGTTTAGAATCTCCCTTTATCTCCTCAGAAACTGAAACATAATCCTCTGATCCAATTCCTGAAATAGCACATTCCCTTACAGTAATTGGATATTTATAAATTTCTTCTTTCTTAACAGGAAAATCTACCTTCCTTCCGTCAGAAAGCCAGAGAAAAACTTTATATGAATATTCTTCGCGCGTCATTACTCCAGAATCACAAACATAAAGATTAAGAGTATCTTCCCCTTTGACTGGAATGTTTATACTTCCTGAAGGAAGGTTCAGAAACTTACCTGACTTATCTAAAACAGCTATAGCTGGTATCCCATCACCAGGGATTGTATTCCAAGAGGTAATGTTGTTTTTACCATACCCTCTTACTTCAATAGCTTTTATAGCAACTCCAACCCCTTCAACCTCTATCAAAAATCTCCCATCTCTAAAACCATCAGGGCCAATCTCTTCAGAAAAATTAACATGATCATAATCAGAAATGCCATAAAATAAAGCATCCTTAATCCTAAAGAAGCTTTTCTCAGGCAAAGCTGGTTTCAGTTCCCAGCTATAAAACTCAGCAGCTGATGAATACTCACCAATCGACTTAGCAAAAAAGCCTATATATTTAAATAGTTCTTCCTTAAGGTTAAGCTTACCAAGAAATTCCCAATCTCCATCTAAATCAGCTTTAAAATAAAAACTGATTTCATTCTTGCTTTTCCTAACTTTCAAAAGACCTTCTTTAGACTTAAACGGAACTTCAAAAGCATATCCTAAGCTACACTTTTTGGGAAGGCTTCCCGCAAGAACAAGTTTATCCCTATCGTGTGGACCAAACAAAAGATGATAAGTTTTAGACTCACCGCCATCCCAAAGAATTAGGCCGAAAGAGGAACCAGGATACCTTTTCTTAGCTTTAAAATGAGAGGTAAATTCCCAATCTCCCAAAGGAACCTCTTTAACTAAAAGTGGGGCTCCCTTTTTTGTCTCTCCTTTTCTATAACAAAGGCTAATATCCTGATAAGGATTCGAATAAAGAAATAAATGATAAGAAGTATAAAAGAAATAAAGGTCATTACCTTCAGGGTCACTCCAGAACCATCCCTGAGCCTGTGAGTGAATACAACTAAGAAAAGTAAAAACTATACAAAAAACAGTTAGAAGAATTTTTATAACACTCATTTTCTTCCGTAATCAAATTATAACATAGAATAAAAAGGGACATCCCCTCCCTTGAGGATGTCCCCTTTAGGCAAAGCCTAACAATGAACATATAAATTAATTATGCTCTTTTCTAAGCTACCATCTTACCTAATTCATATCCTATATTAAAAGCTTTAAGGTTTTTATCCTCTGTACCTTGGGGAACTCTAGCAAGTATAGCCTTTTCAAAGGATTCCTTCTTGACTATATTTTCTATTAAAGCACATAATACTCCTAATGCAATTATATTAGCAAAAAGAGGAGTTCCAAAGCTATCCACGCTCGTTTTCACTATCGGAAGATGCAAAAGCTTTCCCTTAACCTGAGGAAGCTTTCTAACAAAAAAATCGTCCACTATAAGTATACCGCCCTCTTTAAGATCAGTACCATGCTTATCCGCAGACTCTTGAGTCAAAGCTATAACTATATCAGGAGAGGCAACTTTGGGATAATCTATCTCCACATCACTTATTACCACCTCAGATTTACTTGCACCACCTCTTGCTTCCGGACCATAAGACTGAGTCTGAACTGCATTCTTTCCCTCATAAACAGCCACTGCCTCTCCAAGGATTACCCCAGCAAGGACTATACCTTGTCCCCCCGCCCCTGAAAATCTAACCTCAAAGCGCCCTATCATTCTTCAGTCCCCTCCTCCTGAGCCACCTTGCACAGATCCTGATAGAGCTGGGTGTATTCTATCATCTCCTTATCCGCAAACTCCCCGATAACTATTTTGCCTTCAAGCTCTTGAGGAGACATCTCCTTAGCCTTAGATATAGGAAAACTATTATTTTTTAGCCATTCCATCATCTCAACTGGTCCTCTAAGTCTATTCCTTCTCCCAAACTGAGTAGGACAAACCGATACAATTTCAACGAAGGAAAAGCCCTTCTTTTCCAAAGCCCTCTTTATAAACTTTTCTGTCTGAGGAACGTGAAATACCGTAGCCCTGGCTACATAAACCGCTCCAGCTGCAATAGCAAGATTACATAAATCAAACTGGCGTTCAATAAAACCATAAGGCGCTGTGGATCCCTTAGCCCCATGGGGAGTAGTTGGTGAAGCTTGCCCACCTGTCATTCCATATATGTAGTTATTTAAGACTATCGCAGTCATATCTAGATTTCTTCTTGCCGCATGAATAAAGTGATTTCCTCCTATGGCAGCACAATCTCCGTCACCCATGACAGCTACAACCTTTAACTTAGGATTAGCAAGTTTAATTCCAGTAGCAAAAGCCAAAGCTCTTCCGTGAGTAGTATGAAGGGTGTTGGCATTGATATATCCAGGAATCCTTGAAGAACAACCTATTCCTGAAACTACCATGACCTCTTCAGGATTATATCCCATAGAATCGAAAGCCCTGACTAAAGCATGAAGGGCAATACCATGGCCGCAACCAGCACAAAATATATGTGGGAAAAGCCCCAACCTTAAAAACCGAGCGATATTTCCGCGGGGCATCTTAGACAACCTCCTTTATCTTTTCTAATATTTGGCCTGGGGTTATCATCTCGGTATCAAGTCTAAGTAAACTGTATACTTCACATTTGCCACGAATAGCCCTCTCAACCTCCCTAACCATAAGCCCAGGATTCATCTCGGGAACTATAATCGCTTTAACCTTAGAAGCTGCTTCCCTTAAAGGTTCGTCCGGAAAAGGCCAAAGCATGACTGGTCTAAACAAACCTACCTTATATCCTAATTTCCGAGCCTCTCTTATGGCTCCCATGGCAGACCTAGCTACACAACCGAAAGCCACAACAAGAACATCTGCATCATCAGTAGCAAAGGTAGAAAACTTTACAAGAAGATCTTTCCCTTTTTCAAACTTCCTTAACAACCTTAAATTCAAGGCTTCTATTACCTTAGGATCATTAGTGGGAAGCCCATATTCATCATGAACAAGCCCAGTAACATGGAAACAGTATCCTTCCCCATATGCTGCCATAGGAGGAATATCATCTTCAGGATCCGCTCTATAAGGACGATAATCTAAAAAAGAGGTTGACGGTTTTTTCCTATTAACTATTTTTACCTCGTATTCTTCAGGTATCTCCATTTTTTCCCTCATATGCCCCACAATCTCATCGGTTAATAAAATCACAGGACTTCTAAAGCGTTCAGCAAGATTAACAGCTTCAATTGTCAAATCAAAACATTCTTTAACAGTTGAAGGAGAAAGAACTATTAAAGGAAAGCCACCGTGAGATCCCCACCTTGCCTGCATGAAATCTCCCTGGAAAGGTTTCGTAGGGGTACCTGTGGATGGACCTCCTCTTTGAACATCGACTACAACAACAGGCACCTCAGCCATTATTGCAAAACCTATATTCTCCTGCTTGAGAGAAAAACCAGGTCCACTTGTAGCAGTCATGCTTTTCAATCCAGCTAAAGAAGCACCTATAGCAGCAGCCATACTTCCTATCTCGTCTTCCATCTGTATGAAGATTCCACCTACTTTCGGAAGCTCAGCAGAAAGTATTTCCGCGATCTCAGATGAAGGAGTTATAGGGTAACCGGCATAAAACCTAACACCAGCCATTATAGCTCCCATTGCAACTGCACGATTCCCTTGCCAAAATACAATTTTACCCAACCCTCTCCGCCTCCTCAACTATTATAGCCAAATCAGGACAATAATACTCACATCTTCTACAGCCTATACAATTTTCCTGAAACTTTACCTCTGCCTTTAGTCTATCCCCCATAATAAGCACGTTCTTAGGACAAAAAGCTACACACAAACCACATCCCTTACACCACTTCTCATTTATCCTAACCACAAATTGCCCAGCCACTCCCTCTGCCCCCCTCTTGAAGCAATATATGTTGCTTCTGTATTTTAGATTATATACTTTCACTATAAAACAATCAATCCTAATAGGCAAAAATAAAGAGAGGAAACCCAATATATTGGGTTTCCTCTCTTTAAAATTCTCAGATGCAAAAATGTTTACTTCTTAGCAAGATTTGGAAGAAGCTCTTCCAAAAGCTTACCTAGCTTATAAACTATAGGATAATCTAAATCCTTAGCCCAACCACTATCAATACCCTCATAGTATTCCACTTTAACTTCCTTAAGAGCATCTTTCGCAATCACTTTAAGAACCGGCTTTACGTCAGGTGGAAGCTCTCCATTATAAACAATCTTTTCAGCTTCTATATCGCAAAGCTCCCTTGCTATGCTATCTGCATTTTCGGTACCAGTCCACTTTCCACCCTCTTCCTTTATCGAAACTTTATTGCCATTTGGATACTCTATCTCTATAAAGTTAAGAGAATAATAGCTACCCCTCAGAGGTCTTTTATCAAGCAAATCATTTATAGAGGTTACCCTCAAAGTCTTAGGAATATGCTTCCCAAATTTATATACACTTACACCACCCTTAAGCATTCCCCAAAGGGTCCTTTCATCCTTAGACCAGGAGTAAAGGACTTCATATTCTTTACCCTTCTCAGTTTTAAGTTTAACTATAAGTTGGGGAGAGTCTAACCCATATTCTTTCAGATCCTTAGGGTTATCTATTATCTCCTCAGCTTTTCCCTCAACTACATCCCAAAGTACATCAGTAACCTTATCCTGACTTATAGGAACATTTACAGGAGATGTAATATTCCAAAGGCTTTGCTCACCCCTTTTGAAGGAAAACTCTCTAGCAGGCCTAAGATAAGACAAAGAAAATTCCTGAATAGCTATGGTATTCTCAGGAATAAGGTCTTTTTTGCGGAGAGAGTAAAGACTTTGATCAATTTGTTTAAAAACGTAGGAGCCAATAAGATAAATAGCCTTGTCCCCTTCAACCATTAAATACCTTTCAGCAGTGATTGGATTTTCCTTCCCTAATAAAAAGGTCACCTTTTCTCCCTTTTTATTTTCAACCTTAAACACTACCTCAGGTTTATCAAGACCATAATCTTTAGGATCACCAGAATCAGCTACTTTTTCTTTAGTAGCATCCTTAATGGAAGAAAACATCAGACTGATCGTAAAGTCGTCTGCCAATGTATTAACAGGAGAAGTTATCTCCCATGAATCTTTTCCCGTTCTTACCACCCTTGCATTTAGATTCTTTGAGTCAACTTTAAGCTCAAAGGCTACTACCTCCTCCTCAGGCCAGGGAATAAACTTAGACTCTTCCCTTTTTCTCCTTTCTGATGGAACATCTATAACAAATATGTAAAATAAAAGAGAAGCAAGGATTATCGAAAGAATAAAAGTACTCCTTCTCATCTTCATCACAATCTCCTCCTTATGATCCAAGCCATTCCTCCCAGAAGAAACAGAACTCCAGGAACTATGACAAGTGAAAGCCATAAACTAAGGTTACCAAGCCATGAGGGAATCATGAAGGCGGTGTACTTACCCTTCATGATAGGTATGTCAACAAGCTTAATCTCCTTAGCAAGATAAAACGTAAATCTCTGTGCTAGATCTCCATTACCAGATATTCTAAAATTAGCGTTTCTCAAGAAGTCACTATCCCCAATTACTATAGCTTCTCCCTCCCTCTGAGTATCTCTAACTAGATAAGCTAAGGTTAAAGGCCCCTTTATATCTTTCCCCTCATCAAACTCAACAACAGTTGTATCAGGTTTAATATCCATCTCAAGCCAACTTGAAGCGCCGGCCTCGAACAATTTATCCTCGCTAAGCCTGCCTTTTTCCTTACTTAAAGCAGTAGCAAGCGGGAAAAAGGTAGCCAAATTAAAATCTGAAAGAACCTTAGTATAGGGATAATTGACAATTACTGGAGTTAAAGCATTTGCTCCAAAAGCCTTAGCCAAAGGATCAATAATTACTCCATCATGGACAAAAACCTCAAAGTTTTCCAAACACCATGTTTTCCATATCTTTGGAGAATCATACTCTAAAGCTACGAGGATTCTCCCCCCACTTCTAAAGTATTCGGTAAGAGCATTAAGCTCCACCCCCAAAGGTTCCCTTTGAGGGCCAATTAAAATTACACATAAGGCATCAGGAGGAACTTTAGTAGTTGAGAGCAAGTTAAGAGCCTTTGGTGTAAATCCTTTCCCCTTAAGAGCATCCCTTAGAGCAGTTATGCCTTGGTCAGAAGCATCATCAAGAGAAGGCTCTCCATGCCCAGTAACAAAGTAAACAACCCTCTCTCCTATCATCTGAACTTTTATTATGGCATTAGTGATGTTCTCCTCATCAAAATAATCTACCTTAACTTGCCTGTCACCTTGAACCACTACAGCTTGGCCATAGAAATCTATACCGTACTTCTTAGCCTCAAGGGGTTGCTTGCTAGCATCTATTATAGAGTAAACTATTTTAGGGCAATAATACTTATAGGTATCAAGAAGAGTCTTAAATCTATCTACATCATCTCTCGCAGGAAAAGCATAAATTTCTATTTTATCTTTAACTTGACGAAGAACCTCTAAGGTCTTTTCATCTAACGTATTTTCTCTCCACATAGTTAAATCCCATCTATGATAGTGCTTATCAACAATATAATTTATTGCAACTAAAATACAAACCAAAAGTATGAAATTTATTATTAGAGTTCTTTTCTCTGTCATTACTTCCACCTCCTTGAGGCAAGAGAAATAACAGAAAGATAAAGAAAGAGCACTATCAAACTAACAAAGAAAACTATATTCCTCAGATCGATAACTCCCTCCGAGAAAGCTCTTACCCTATTGAATAGAGCAAGCCTCCAAAGTATACCACCTAAAACAGGATAAGTTGTTCCAACATTTGAAGCGGCCCAGTTGATAAACCACAACAAAATAAGAAGTGCAAAAGCAAGCATTGAAGCCGTGGCTTGCCTCCTAGTCAAAGATGCAGCAAATATACCTGCTGAAAAGAAAGCAGCACCTGCAAGAAGCATACCTATATAACCGGAAACTATCAAACCTATATCGAGTTCCCCAGCTCTGCTTAGAGTAAAAGGTATATAAAGGAAGATAACCAAAGCAATACCATAGATGAAGTAAGAGGCAAGGAACTTCCCCATAACTATCTGAAACTCAGTTATAGGAGAAGTCAGAAGTAGCTCAAAGGTCCCAGCGGCTTCCTCCTCTGGAAAGCTCCTCATAGTTAAAACGGGAACAAGAAAAATCAACAGAAACAGTATATTCTGAAAGAGTGGATAAAGAATAAACTTCGTAGAGTTAAGACCATATCCTCCCCACCTACTTACCTGAAGCATATAGTAAGCAAGGACGTTTATATAGAAGTAGCCCACTACAAGAAGAAAAGCCCCCACTACTGTATATGCCAATGGAGAAAGAAGATAAATCTTCAGGTCTTTTCTAAATATAGAAAGTATCATCTTCATGCCCTTCCCGCCTCCTCTTCAGTAACAAGCTGCAAGAACACTTCTTCTAATGTCATGCTGACCGGCTTCAATTCAAGTAAACCGGCACCAAGTCCAACAACAACTCTAGCTATATCCTCTCTAAGGTCAAGGCTTTGAGGATACTCAATAAGAATAGTATCATCTCTAGAAGGAACAACGCTTATTACGCTTGGAAGTTTAGAAAGCTCTTGAGAAACTTTATCCCTATAGCGAGCAACTTTAACCTCAACCTTTTTAGATGGTCTTAGACGAGCTTCCAGCCCTTCAAGAGTGTCCTCAGCAGCGATTCTTCCATTACTTATTATTATCACCCTGTCGCATGTAGCTGTTACCTCAGGCAATATATGAGTAGAAAGTATTACCGTGTGTCTCCCCTTCAAAGACTTAATTAAAGATCTAATCTCAACTATCTGAACAGCATCAAGTCCACTTGTAGGCTCATCAAGTATGAGCAAATCTGGATCTGATATCAGTGCCTGAGCTAACGCAACCCTTTGCCTATATCCGCGAGAAAGGTTTCCTATAAGCCTACCATAAACTTCCTTAAGGCCACAGTATTCTATAACCTCAGAGAGCCTTTCCTTCCTTCTATTTCTTGGAACATCTTTTATCTCCATCACAAACTTAAGATACTCCTTAACAGTAAGCTCCCTATATATAGGTGGGCTTTCAGGTAAATATCCTATTCTTCTTTTAACTTCAAGAGGATTTTCAGTTACATCATAACCAGCCACCTTAACTTTCCCTACGGAAGGAGGAAGATAACCGGTGATTATCCTCATGGTTGTCGTCTTCCCCGCTCCGTTCGGACCAAGAAAACCTAAAATCTCCCCCTCCCTTACAGTGAAATTTACATCGCGTAAAACCCATCTTCCGTGAAATTCCTTACCAAGATCTTGAACATCCACCAAGGCTTAGATCACCCCCTCTTATACTTCGTCACCTCTCTTAAGAATTTCTTCCTTTTCTTTATATCCTCTTCCTCCTCCACGCCCTTGCTTGGGAATCCATCAATAACACCAATTATACCCCTTCCCTGCTCCGTCTGAGCGACTATAATCTCAAGAGGGTTAGCAGTTGCAGTGAATATCCTACAAACTTCCTGGCAATTTTTAATAGCATTAAGCACATTGATAGGATAACCATCCTTAATCATTATAACGAAGGCATGACCTGCACTTAATTTTCTAGCATTCTCCACTGCAACTTTAATAAGCTCCTCATTATTCCCTTCGTATCTTATAAGACATGGCCCAGAAGCCTCACAAAAGGCTATACCAAATTTAAGATAAGGGGAACTAGTTATTAATATCTCATATAAATCTTCAACTGTTTTAATGAAATGACTGTGCCCAACTATTATATTACACCCTTCAGGTATTTCCATTCTAACAACCTCAAAATTAATCAAAAGACCCACCCCCTTTTTTCAAAGCCTATTAGCGATTTCCTCTGCCATCCTTAAGGTGGAAACCGCTTTCTTCTCATCCTCACCCTTATCCCTTAATATATCATAGGTAACATATCTGCCCTCCTCAAGAACAGATATAATCGCCTTCTCAAGCTTTAAAGCATAATCATTAAGATCAAGATACTCAAGCAACATCTTTGCTGTCATAAGCATAGCTGTAGGGTTTATCTTATACTGTCCAGCATACTTAGGCGCAGAACCATGTGTTGGCTCAAATAGAGCATATCTATCCCCGATGTTTCCAGAAGCTACAACTCCCATTCCCCCAACGAGCTGAGCACATTCATCAGAAAGAATATCTCCAAACATGTTAGTTGTAACCATAACATCATAGTTCTGTGGATTTTTTATAAGCCACATAGCAGTAGCATCAACATTTTCTATATTCCACTCTATCTCAGGATAATCCTTAGCTACCGTTTCCGCCACCTCCAAAAACATCCCACCAGTAGCTCTAACAACATTAGGCTTTTCCACTACAGTAACCTTTCTTCTTCCTTTCTCCCTCGCATAGTTGAAAGCTGCCCTTATTATCCTTTCACAACCTTCCCACGAAAAAATCCTTAAACTACCAGCAACATCTTTTTTACCCTTATATTTAGCTAGGTCGGGATGAAGAGAATAAAGCTCCTCAGGCAGAGGACGCCATTCGATTCCAGCGTAAAGATCTTCGGTATTTTCTCTAAAAAGGACTATATCTATGTCAGGCCTATGGGAAGGAACACCAGGAAGAGACTTAAAGGGTCTTAGGTTTATATAAAGATCAAACTTCTGTCTTATCTGAATCACAGCAGATTTAAATCCCTTAATCCCAGGTTTACTCGTTATAGCGCTAAGCAAAGCTGCATCGCTTTCCTGAAGTGCCTTCCAAGTTTGAGGCGGAACAGTATCTCCATATTTCTCCCACATGCACCACCCAGCATCAGCTCTCACCCAATCTATAGGCGGGTTAAGCTTTTCCATAACAAGCATACAAGCCTCCATAACATCATGACCAGAGTCATCTCCAGGTATATAAACCACCTTATATCTTTCCTTTTTCACCGGGACCCTCATAGAATATATCCCTCCATTTCTTTTGATTCCCCTATGGATTATACCATAAGGAATATGATATAATTTTCGCCTTGGGAGGTGGAAAAATGGCAAAGCTTTGTGAGATGTGCGGTAAGAAACCTGTTACTGGCTTTAAGGTAAGCCACTCCAACAGACACTCAAAAAGAAGATGGAACCCCAACCTGCAAGAAGTTAAGGCCATAATCGGAGGAGAAGTAAGAAGAGTAAAAGTCTGCGCTAGGTGTCTTAAAAGCGGCAAAGTAGTAAGAGCTATATAATAGTTATAACTAGCGTTATCAGTAGCACGGCGAAAACTACAGGTATAAGTTCAAGATAAACTTCACTCCATCTCACCTTATAATACTCCTTCGTAGTTATAAGGCACAAGTGAAAGGGAGAAACAAGGTGGCCGCTATACCCGCTCACAAAACTCCAGGCAGCAAGCTTCAAATTTACAGGATCTCCCATTAAGGGAACCAAAAGCGGAAAGGTTAGGGCCACCGCCGCCGTGCTTATTCCTGTCATAAAAGAAATCAAAAAGGGAAAGAAAAACAAAGAAAAAAGAATAGGAACATTAGCCGCCTTAAGTAGATTAGGAACCACATAAACCGCATTGCTCACTTTAAGCATGCTTTGGAAGCAAAAAATCGTGAAAACCATTGCTATAAGGTTGAAGTCTACAGAGGATTTAAATATGCCAATAGCTTGTTTTAAATGGAGATGCTTGCTTAATACTTCGCCTAAAACAGCTACTAAAAGGAGTAAAACTAAATTTATTTTAAATGCTAAAAAGCCTATAAGAACGAATAATACTGTCCAGGTAGTAAAAAGTAAGTCCAAAAGCTTCTTAAAGTTAAACGAAAAGCCGTTTAAATCCTCAGGTCTGCGAAATCTAAACCAGCTTGATATAGCCCCTAAAGCCATCGCTATAAAAACTATGTACCATTGATAAGAAATAACAGCCGCTAAAGAAACGCCCAAGGCAGCAGCTTCAAAAATAACAGAAGGATAAAGAGGAAGAGAGTATTCCCAAATGTGCCTAAACCAGTAGTTTATAAAATGTTTTAAGGAAGGTTTGGCTTTTAACTTATTCCCAATTTCATCAGTCAAAGAAGCAGTAAAAAGAGCCCCAGCAGGCATGGGAAGAAACCCAACTATCATTGGTGGAAAGAATATAACCATTCTCATATCGCCAAGGATGTCCGAGAGCTTATTACTCATCCTTTGAAGGGTTCCTGTATCCTTTAAAAGCCCGTTCAAAAACAATACGAGTATTATAACAGCAAGTACTTCCCAAACATTATAGTCTGTAACGGTCATAAAAAGAGCTTTCCAAAATCCTGAGACCCCTACATTAAACAAAAGCCCTAATAGCAGAAATCCAATTAACATGGTTAGCGATAAATTAACCCTTTTAAAAAGCAAGGCTATCAAGGTCACTAGCACAGCAAAAAGCTTTAATCCATCTAACATTTTTAACACCCCCTAAGCACTATCTTAGCTTTGATAATAAAGTATCATAAAAATCCCTCAACAACCCCTCGGGCTCAAGAAAATTCGACTCTATCTTATCTAAGGAGTCCTCCATGTAAGAGGTAAATTGTGGTGAAAGAAATTCCTCACCAAGGAGCCTCTCAAGGAAAGAACAAGCTTCAACCCCAAGCTTGGTAGGAATAATAAACCCCCCTCTTTTAATAACATACTTTCTCTTTAAAAGAGTAGAAATTATATTAGCGTAAGTTGAGGGTCTCCCCACCCCTTTTTTCTCAAGCTCTCTAACCAAGGTCGCTTCCTTATACCTTGGAGGAGGCTGAGTTTTCCTCTTAAAGATCGATATCTCATTCACCCTGAACAAATTCCCCTCAGCAAGGTAAGGAAGAGGCTTCCTGCTACTTCTTTTCAAGATTTTAGTCCAGCCATCAAAAAGAATCCTTTCACCCAAGGCAAGAAAACACTTATCCTTCCATAAAAACAGAGCCCTTTCCTTAAGAAGTTTTGCATCAGAAGTTTGAGAGGCAATGAAAGTCTTCCATATTAAATCATACAAAGGAGATACGCCTATTAGCTTTACATCTGTTGGCCTTATAGCCTCATGAGTTCCTTCCGTTTCATACCTTCTAACTTTAATGTAAGTTTCACCAAAGTTTTCCCTGATAAAGGAAACAGCCATATCTATAGCCCTATTGCTGAGAAAAAGCGAGTCCGTTCTATGATAAGTTATATAACCCTTCTCAAATAGTTCCTGAGCCTCTTTCATTGTTAAGGAAGAAGAAAGCCCGAGGAAGGAAGAGGCTTTCTGAATCAGAGTAGCTGTCTTAAGAGGAGGTGGAGGAGGTATAAAATGCTCTTCGAATTCAAGAGAACGAAGCTCTAACAGACCTCCCTCTAAAGCCTTTTGTAAGCTCTCAGCTTCCTCCTTACGAAGCCTAAGAGGAACATCCTCCCTTGGATCCCAAAGCTTAGCTTCAAGAGGAAAACCATCGATATCGAGATTCACCCTAAGCTCATACCATTCTTGAGGAGTAAACCTTTCCCTCTCTTTCTCTCTATCAACTATCATTTTAAGAGCACAAGATTGAACTCGCCCTGCAGAAAGCCCCTTTAATTTTAGACCCCTACATAAAACAGGAGAAACCAAATAACCGTAAAGCCTATCAAGAATTCTTCTTGAAACTGCAGATTTAACACGGGAAATATTTACATCTTTTGGATTATTTATGGCTTCCCTTATGGCATCATATGTTATTTCATGAAACTCTATCCTTTTAGCAGACAACCCCTTACTTCTAAGGAAATTCCACACATCAAAAGCTATCCTTTCCCCTTCTCTATCAGGATCAGTAGCTATAAGAAAGAAAGCTTCACGCGAAGATATTTCCTCCAGCAGCTTTTTCTTACCTCTTAAAAATAGCCAGGTGGGATGAAAGGTATCACGATCCACCCCTAAGCTATTCACAGGAAGATCTTTAATATGCCCTAAAGTTGCTTTAACCTCATATTCTTTTCCTAAAAATTTTCTAATGGTTTTAGCTTTGGTTGGAGATTCTACAAGTATCAGGAAGCGTCGACCCTGCATAAGGCATCACTAAAACAGAAGCATTTGATCCTAACTCAGCTAATGCTTTATCTAAAGCAGCTTTAGGATCCCTAAAAAGCTCAAAAAAGGTAGGAGCGAAATCATCAGGTAAAGATTTCGAAACTAAGAATACTCTTGCCTTCTTCCTTATCAGAGCTATTCTCATAACCTTGTGAGGCCCAAGTTGAAAGCCTTCTTTTCTTAACCTTTCTATAGGTTCATCTAACGTTTTGGCAGAAACTAGCCAACTCTCCATTTTTTCGTGCCCAACACCTTCTAAGCAATCCGCCAAAAGAATTATTATCCCTCCATCTTTTACAGCTAAAGCAGCGTTTTCAAGCGCCTTATGTGCCTGATAAAGATTTATATCTTTTGGAAAACCACCGCAAGAAGCCACCACCATATCAGCAAGGCTAGCTTTCACCTTATACATGCTATCAACAAGGTAAGTCCCCTTCCTATGAGCTTCAAAAAGGTCTCCAGAGAAAATCCCAACAATCTCCTTTTTTGTATTCAGCACAACATTAAAAAGATAAGTTTTTTCGCTCAGTAAAGCTCCCGCTTCATCCATATCCTTTCTGACAGCCCCATCCATAGAACCAGGAACACAGGAAGGATCAAGCATTAGACTATGGTTCTGAGCTATAGTCTTAATAGAAGAAACCCCAGGAAGAATTGCCTTAGCACCACCGGTGTAACCAGCAAAATAGTGATATTCAATATTACCCGTAGCTATTATCAAATCAGAATCTAACACTTCTTCTAAAACCTCGACTTCGGTACCATAGCTTGTCCTACCTACAAAGCGACATCTATTCACGTCATGATTAATATACGGGTAATCACCACCTAAAAGCTCTCTTGCCTCATGAGGAGTTTGCTCTCTATGAGTTCCCAGGCCGAATACCGCAAAAGCCTTTTTCTCTCTCAACATTTCCCATATCTCTTTGAAGAAAAGCTTCGTAGGAACAGGCCTAGTAATGTCACTAACAATTATAGAGATCTTTTTAGCATTGCTAAGCCTTTCCTCTAAAGAGTAAAGAGCTTCCTTGACCTTCGATTTCAAATTCTCCAAAGGAGGAAGTTCCTTTGGGAAAATGGTTTCGTAACCATCTAATGGAAGATCAACGCTTCCTTTCCCCAGCTTTAGCTCCATTTTCTTCTCCTCCTTCCCTAAAGAAAAATATCATTTCACCAGGTTTGGCCATCTTAAGTTCCTCTCTCACTATCTTTTCAAGAAGAAATCCACTCTCAGCCAATCGAATTTTTTCTCTCAAATTTTTGTTCTCTGCTTCTAGTTCAGAAATTTTAACTCTTAAAAGATATGCCCTCTGATCAAACAGGATTATCTTTCTTACCTCTCTAATTATAGAAATGGAAGTAACAGAAAGAATAAAAATAAAAAGAGCATATGAAAGCCACTTTCTTATCAATTATTCGTTCACATCCTCTCAGGCGCAGAAACACCTATAAGCGACAGAAAGTTTCTTATCACTATACCAACCGCTTTAGACAAAGCTAATCTTGCGTTTCTTAAATCCTGCGATGCGGAGAGTATAGGATGCCTATTATAGAAAGAGTGAAAGGCAGCTGATAATTTCTGAAGATAATAAGGAATCCTATGGGGAGCAAGTTCCCTGACAGCTATAGATATTTCTCCCTCAGCTTCTGATAAAACCTTCAAAAGCTCGATCTCTTCAGGTTCCACTAAAAGGTCTAAAGGTACCTTGGATAAGTCTGGAATAGGTATTCCCCTTTCTTTTGCCTGTTCGAACAAAGAACATATCCTAGCATGAGCGTATTGAACATAATATACGGGATTCTCTTCAGACTGCCTCTTAGCAAGTTCAAGATCGAACTCAAGATGGCTATCACACTTTCTCGTCAAAAACATATATCTTGCTGCATCTTTACCAACCTCAGCAACTACTTCGGCAAGGGTCACAAATTCTCCAGCCCTTGTAGACATAGAAACAGGTTTTCCATCCCTTAATAGAGTTACAAACTGTATCAGAAGAATTTGAAGAGAATCCGAACTTCTACCAAGAGCTTGAACAGCTGCCTTCATTCTCGGTATGTAGCCGTGGTGATCCGCTCCCCATATATCTATGACTATATCAAATCCTCTTTCATATTTATTTTTATGATAAGCTATATCCGAATAAATATATGTTGGAGCACCTTTATATCTAACAACGACTCTGTCTTTCTCATCTCCAAAAAGGGTAGACTTAAACCACAACGCTCCATCCTTCTCATAAATAAAACCTCTCTCCCTGAGATAAGCAATAGCCGCTTCTACTTCTCCATTCTCATAGAGAGATTTTTCACTAAACCAGACATCATATTTAACACCAAAATCTTCAAGATCTTTTTTAATCCCTTCTAAAATTCTTTCACAGGCATAGTTTCTAAAGTAAGTTAAACTTTCCTTTTCAGGCACATTAAGCCATTTATCACCATCTTTATCGATTATCTCCCTAGCTATATCATAAATATACTCTCCTTTATAACCATCCTCTGGAAAAGGAGCTTCTTGGGACCTACCCAAAAGCTCAAAATATCTTGACCTTACTGAGTTTCCAAGTATCTCCATTTGAAGACCAGCGTCATTTATGTAGTATTCCCTTTCAACCTCATAACCACCAAACTCTAAAATCGAAGCGAGAGAATCTCCAACAGCTGCACCTCTACCATGACCTACATGAAGAGGACCGGTAGGGTTAGCGCTAACAAATTCAACTTGGACCTTCTTCCCTTTACCCAAATCAAGCCTGCCAAAATCCTGATCCTTCCTTAATATCTCTCTGACAAATTCCTTAAACCAATCGAAGTTAAAACGGAAATTAATAAAACCTGGTCCAGCAATTTCGAAACCTTTGAGGATATCCTTCGGAACTTCTAACCTTTGAGAAATCCTTTCTGCAACTTCCCTTGGATTTACCTTAAAAAGGGACCCTATCTTCATAGCAATATTAGTAGCCCAATCACCAAATTCCGGCTTTCTAGGCTTCTCAAGTTCAGGTTCCGGCAAAAGCTTAATATCCCATCCCATCTCACTAGCTAACGATAAGATCGCCTTCTTTAATGCCTCGAGAATAATCCCCTTTATCTTTTCTTCCATTAATTCACCTCCCCTCAAAAAGAAGCTGGCTACCTATATAATCTTCTAACATGGCTAATCCTTTCAACAAGGAGAACCATTCCTCCTTAGAAAGAACTTTTTCCTTTAACTTGAAGGAATAAGTAAGTGTAACTTTATTCCCCCCTTTTTCATAAAACCTAGCTGAGATAGAAAAAGCATTCCCCGTTCTCGAAAAAGGAAGCGGTAGAGACAAAAGCCTCCAGTTTTTAGGATACTTTAATGTAATATTATGCTCAAAGCTTCTTAAGAAACCCAAATCTATAGGGGAATTCCTTTCTAGGGGCAAAGATAAAAAATCCAACGGGAAACCAATCTTAGGTAAACTTACAACCACTCTTTTACCAAAACTATCAACAAAAATATTTCCTTTACCGTTGACCTTGCCTAAGATAGCATTGCCCTTACTTTCAAAGCTAAACTCCTTTACACCTTGAATATTAGAAAACCTTTTCAAGTTATCAACAAGCCATCCCCTTGACACAGCATTGATACTAAAGTCATAATTCCCTGAAGACGAAAGCTCCATGGAAAAATCAACCTCTTCAGACGAAAGAGAATCAGGAAGAACAGGAATAGCTACAAATCTAACTCCCTGGGAAGAAAAAATCACCCCTTTATTTCCCTGAAAACGTGGATGAATATATCCCACTGGAAGGCCCAAAGCGTATGGATCAAGCCAGAAAGTCTTATCATCAACTACAACCTTTATCAAGGGATGACTTAGAAGAGAGGGAACCGGATATTTTTCACTTAAAGGACACTCAGAGACCCATACCATCTCAGGGGAAAGCCCTATATCCTTAAGCATAAAGTAAGCAAGAAATGATAAATCCGAGGGAGTGACTTCCTTTCTTTCCCAAACATCCTTAATAGAAGAAAATTTATACCCCTGATCAGAAAAGCTCCACCCCTCTAAAACCTTCTTCTCAGACAAAATTTTCCAAATAAGCTCAACCTTGGCTCTCTTACCAGACAATCGTGAAAGTCTATCCTCTATTTCTCTTATTACGAAAGCTTCCTCAGACAGGGAAAACAAAGAGGAAACCGTATCCCAAGATGGTAAAGAGGTAACAAATAGAGGCTCTTGCATTGGAGAAGATGGATCCAAAGGGGAGATATTATTCTTCTCAAGGACCCCGCTCGAAAAGCTCTCATTGGAAGAAAAACTTCCTGGGCAGGATACTTCCCACCTAAGTTTATTAACACCTATACCTCGAGGATAAGGATAATACCACCAAAAATATGGAGGAAGAACGGACCCTTTTCTCAAACTAAAAGACACTTCTATTATGTCCCCGCGCCTTAATCCTTCAAGAGTAACTTTTTTCTCAACCAAACTACCATAATCCTTGACCTCCAATGCTAACAACTCAACCCTGCCATCTGCTCTTCTAAGTCTAAGCTTTTCAATCGCTAAATCTGAATCTCCAGAATGATATCTCCAAACCATAACCTTAGGAAAGGTAGAAGGATCTTCAACCTTAATTAAAGCTTTGCTCTCCCAAAGTACGTTTCCTTTAACATCGACTCTGAGGCTGTTCCAGGAAAGAAGATAAGCGTTTTCTGCCAAAGCTGAAGATCCTAACACCATTAAAAGAAAAATCCCGCTTAAAAGAGCTATCCCCCTCTTACCTTTCAATCTTATCAGCCCTTTCTTCTCTTCTTCTTTTTAGGCGAAGAAGCGGGAAGGTGATCCCTGAAAACTCTTTCCTGCCTTTCTCGATGAGGAACTATTTCTACTCTGAAAAGATAAGTTATTATCTCCTCTTTTATTCTTGCAATAAGCTCCTTAAATAGCTCAAAAGCTTCAAACTGATATTCTAAAAGAGGATCTTTCTGCCCGTACGCTCTTAAACCTATACCTTGGCGTAAATGATCTAAGGCTAAAAGATGTTCTTTCCACCTTGTGTCTATAACATGAAGCATTACTAGCTTTTCTAATTGTCTCATAACATCAGGGCCTACTCTTCTTTCCTTGTCCTCATAAAACTCTTTTGCCTTAGAAAGAATCTTTACTTTTATATCCTCCCGCCGCCCCTCGAGAACCTCTTCCTCGGTTATATCTACGCTAAAGGGAAAGAGGCCTTTTAATTTATGAATAAACCCTTTAACATCCCTCTCTTCAGGCCTTATTTCCTCTCCCACATAAGCATCGAGCAAAAGATCTATCACATCCTCAACCATTTTAAACAAATGCTCTTTAAGTTGCAGATTTTCAAGAACATATTTTCGCTCCTTATATATTACCTCTCTTTGCTTATTCATAACGTCATCATAAGCTAAAAGATATTTTCTTGCTTCAAAGTGCATGCTTTCGACCTTCTTTTGGGCCGCCTCTATGGCCTTAGTAAGCCAAGGATGCTCTATTGCCTCTCCTTCTTTCATACCAAGCTTTTCCATCAATGAAGATATTCTATCGGAACCAAAAAGTCTAAGTAGATCATCCTCCAAAGAAAGATAAAATCGAGAGGAACCTGGATCCCCTTGTCTCCCAGCCCTACCCCTAAGCTGATTATCTATCCTTCTTGCCTCATGCCTTTCTGTTCCTATTATGTGAAGCCCGCCAAGTTCGACTACCTTTTTATGCTCCTCATCAGTAACTTTTTTCCACTTTTCGTATAACTTTCTCCACTCTTCTGAAGATACTTCGCTTGGATCCTTGCCCATTCTCTTAAGTTCCTCTTTCGCAAGAAAATCAGGGTTACCACCCAAAAGAATATCCGTTCCTCTTCCTGCCATATTAGTAGCAATAGTAACTGCACCAACTCTACCAGCTTGAGCAACTATTTGAGCTTCTTTCTCGTGATACTTCGCATTGAGTACTTGATGAGGTATGCCACGAGCCCTAAGAAGTTTCGAAAGCTTCTCGGATTTTTCTATCGAGGTAGTTCCCACAAGAACAGGTCTCCCGACTTTATAAAGCTCTTCTATTTCATCAACAACAGCGTTAAACTTTTCCCTTTCAGTTCTATATATAACATCAGGATAATCTATCCTAATCATAGGCTTATGTGTAGGTATAACCACAACGTCAAGCTTGTAAATCTCTTTAAACTCCTCAGCTTCGGTCGCAGCAGTACCAGTCATACCAGCAAGCTTTTCATACATCCTAAAGTAATTCTGTATTGTTATAGTAGCAAGGGTTTGGGTCTCGCTTCTCACTCTTAAACCTTCTTTCGCCTCTATAGCTTGATGAAGACCATCACTATATCTTCTTCCAAACATCAATCTTCCCGTGAACTCATCAACTATTATAACTTCACCATCCTTAACGACATAATCCACATCCCTCTTAAACAGATAATGTGCTCTTAAGGCCTGAATAAGTCTATGAGCTAGCTCACTATTTAAATCCTCATATAAGCTCTTAACTCCAAGGAGTTTCTCGGCTTTTTCTATACCCTTCTCCGTTAAAACCACGTTTCTTTCCTTCTCGTTAACCTCGAAATCATCACCAGGTTTTAAAAACTTGACGATATTATTAACCTTATAGTATATGCTGGGATCATCTTCAGAAGGACCAGATATTATAAGTGGGGTTCTTGCTTCATCTATAAGAATACAGTCAACCTCATCCACTATAGCATAGTAATGCCCTCTCTGAACAGCATCATCTAAAGAATAGACCATGTTATCCCTCAGATAATCAAAGCCAAACTCACTATTAGTCCCGTAAGTAATGTCAGCTTGATACGCCCTTTTTCTTTCATCGAAAGGCATGCCATTATAAAGGTAAGCTACACTTAAACCAAGAAATTTATATATAGGGCCCATCCATTCGGTATCTCTCTTAGCGAGATAGTCATTTACCGTTACAACATGAACTCCTCTACCTAAAAGGGCATTAAGATAAACGGGAAGGGTAGCAACAAGCGTCTTACCCTCCCCGGTTTTCATTTCTGCTATTTTCCCCTCATGAAGAACTATACCACCCATAAGCTGGACATCGAAATGTCTTAAGCCTATAGTTCTCTTTGAAACTTCCCTTACCACAGCGAAAGTTTCTATCAGAAGATCATCGAGCTTGGCTCCTTGCGATAATCTCTCCTTAAACTCCACAGTCTTACGAGCTAGCTCCTCATCAGATAGTTTCTCCATCACTGGTTCAAGCTCATTTATACGCGTAACAATCTTGCCCAACCTTTTTAGTTCTCTTTCATTAGGATCAAGCCCTAAAACCTTTTTAAACACACCTAAAACCATTTAAAGCGCCCCCTCCAAGGCCCTATTAGGGGAGCATAAATGACAAGTATCATTAAACCTTTTTAAGCAGAAACCCCTATTACCATCAAGGCTTTCTAATATTGAAAGGTTAGCGTTGTCCTGCCTAAATTTCCAAAAATAAGACAAAGGAAGATTAAGAAGATAACAGAAAATAACTCTATTAACACCGCCATGTGCCACTATAAGGACAGTTTTTCTATTATACTTTTCAATGATGTGATCTAAAAGAGGCTTTACCCTGTTTAAAACCATAGTTAAGTTTTCCCCCGACGGAATGGTCATTCTCTCAGGATCTTTCCTCCACCTTTCAAAAGCATCAGCGTACTTCTCTCTAACTTCGCTCAAAAGCATGCCCTCCCACTCTCCATGGTGTATTTCGCTAAGCTCATCTCTAACAAAAATAGGAACACTAACTTTTATGCTTATTATCTTAGCTGTATCAAGAGCTCTTCTTAATGGGCTTGAAAATATCACATCAATTCCCTCATCAGAAAGAGCTTCGCCAAGTAAAAAGGCCTGTTTTATTCCGTTCTCATTCAAAGGGGTGTCTATCCTCCCTTGATATCTACACTCCTTATTCCAGTCAGTCTCGCCGTGTCTTGCCACAATCAACCTCATAGAGATATAAAATCTACCCTCTCAAAACCATCTATGGATCTTATCTTATCTAAAACATCTGGAGGAACAGGTTCATCAACACATAAGGTCATAACAGCTTCTCCCCTTATTTCCTTCCTACCCACATACATGTTAGCTATATTTATGTTATTCTCTCCAAGTATGCTACCTATTTTCCCTATCATCCCAGGTCTATCATTATGCCTTGTAAGTATTATATTACCCTTAGGCTCTACATCTACTCTAAAACCATCTATTTCAACTATCTTAGGAATGTTTCTTCCTATCAGAGTACCAGCTATTTCATAATACTCCTTACCAACCCTAACTTCAACTCTAACTAAGTTTGTAAACTCTCCCTCTGCCTTGCCAACTGACTCTGTAACAACTATTCCCCTCTCCTTAGCCATACAAACAGCATTTATATAATTAACAGGTTCGCCTAAAACAGGATCAAGAATCCCTTTGGCAAAAGCAGCAGTTATAAGAGAATAAGGAAGGTCAACCACATCACCTATATAAGTTAGTCTTATTTCATCAACATGCCTTTTTATCCACTGTCCCATAAATTGCCCCATTTTTTCAGAAAGATACAGGTAAGGTTTAAGGTAAGCATAAAGTTCGGGCGGCATAGAAGGCATATTTATAGAAGATCTTACAGGACCTCCCTGTAAAGCCATCCATATCTCTTCAACCACTTCAAGGGCAACCTTATGCTGAGCCTCATGGGTTGCTGAACCTATATGTGGTGTAGCTATAACCTGAGGTAGCTTAACCAAGGACCAATCAGTGGGAGGTTCACACTCATGAACATCTAATGCAGCACCAGCTATATGCCCATCAACTATAGCTTTGTAAAGAGCACTACTTTTGATGACCTTACCCCTAGAACAGTTAATTATGAATGAACCCCTTTTCATCATTCTAAGCTCTCTCTCTGCTATCATATACTTAGTTTCATCAGTAAGCGGGACATGAAGGGTTAGAATATCAACCTGCGGAAGAAGCTCTTCTAAGGAAGAAATAAGCTTAACTCCATATTTTTCCACATCCTCTTGTCTTATATAAGGATCATAACCAAGAATTTTCATGCCAAAGGCATTCGCTCTTAAAGCAACCTGTCTACCTATCCTTCCCACACCTATTATTCCTAAGACTTTTCCATAAAGCTCTACCCCATGAAGCTCTTTCTTCTTCCACTGCTCTTTCTTCATGTAACTATCAGCTAAGGGTATTTTTCTCAAAAGAGCGAGCATAAGACCAATTGTAAGCTCAGCCGTTGAAATCATATAACCATAAGGAGCATTAAGGACCAAAACACCATACCTTGTAGCTGCATCTGTATCTATATTATCAAAACCAACACCAGCTCTACCAACAACCTTAAGTCTTGGAACACCACGAGCTATAACCTCTTCTGTAACGCTAGTGTTAGTCCTGACTATAAGAGCATCAAATTCTCCAATCCTTTGAAGGATCTCCTCATAAGTAGGACGACTGTACTCAACCTCCGCTCCCTTGCTCTTAAGCCACTCTATTCCTATCTCATCAAGGTCTTCTGTTATCCATATCCTATACACCATCTACTACCTCCTTTAGAGCATCTAGAAAAATTATTATGTCATTCTTACTAACATTACCCATATGGGCAACTCTAAAGACCTTATCTTTAATAGGCCCCATACCACCAGCAACTATAACTCCCTTTTTCTCAAGATCCTTCTTTATTTTATGAGGATTCATATCTTGCGGAACTTTAATCGCGCTCACCGTAGGTGAAGCGTAATTTTCTTTAGGAAGAATATCAAATCCTATCTTTCTCAAGCCATCCCGCAAAAATTGAGAAAGTTCCTTGTGCCTTTTCCAAGAGTTTTCGATCCCTTCCTCAATAAGAAGGGTCAATGCTTTATCAAGTGCGTAAAGTAAGCTTAAAGCCGGTGTATAGGGCGTCTGCTTAGGCGACTTATTAAGAAACTCATCAGCAAGTTTTAAATCCCAATAGTAGCTGGATGGCGTCAAGCTTAAAACTTTCTTAAAAGCTCTTTCGCTTACAGCGATTAAAGCCAAACCAGGAGGAGACATCAAGGCTTTCTGCGATGCTGTCAAAACAACATCTATGTCCCATTCATCCATCTTCAAAGGGGCTCCCCCAAGAGAACTTACAGCATCAACACATGTTAAAGTATCCGGTGCTAACCTTTTTATAAGTGAGACAGTCTCCTTAAGAGGATTTAAAACCCCCGTTGAGGTCTCATTATGCGTCATTAATATGCCAGAGTACCTTTTTTCTTTCAGCTTTTTCTCGATCAACTCAAGATCCCAAGCTTCACCATATGGAAACTCAAGAACATCAACTTTAAGCCCTCTTCTTTGAGCTATCTCAGCCCATCTCTCTGCAAAAGAGCCATTCGATAGTGATAAAACTTCCTCACCATGATCAAAGAGATTAGAAACCGCACATTCAAGGGCACCTGTTCCCGTTCCCGGAAATATATAAACAGGCCTCGATGTCATAAAAACCTTTCTAAGCTTAAACTGGAGCCTTCCCATAAGCTCACCAAAAGCATGTCCTCTATGGTCTATCATATCTTCAAACATTGAAGCCCTTACTTCCTCAGGAACAGGGGTAGGGCCAGGTATGAGAAGCACTTCTCTCATCTAAACACCTCCCTAAATAGCAGGCTCTATCAATCCATAATCTCCATCTTTTCTTCTGTAAACCACATTAATTTGATTAGTATTAGCATTAAGAAAAACAAAGAAATCATGCCCCAAAAGATCCATTTGCATTATAGCTTCCTCAGGAAACATGGGTTTAAGCTGAAACCTTTTAACTTTTACTATTTTAGGTTCCTCTTCAGGATGCTTTTCTATAACTGGAGCCACCTCCTCTGGAGGAATATTAAATTTATATTTCTTAGAAAGCTTATCCTTAAACCTCCTTAACTGCTTTTCTATCTTATCAATTGCAAAATCCAAAGCCACTTGAAAATTATCTGCCCTTTCAACACCTCTAAGTATAACTCCATTAGCATCTAAAGTTATTTCTACTTGAGGAGAATTCCCTTCCATTTCGAAAATTACATTAGCATCAAGTATCCTATCAAAGTAACGTGTCATTTTTGATATTTTTTTCTCAGCATAGTCCCTGAGAAAATCTGTGACTTCTACTCCTCTTCCTGTTATCCGAACTTGCATATAAACTCCCTCCTTCCAATTCCCTAAAGCTACCAAAAGGTTATATGATAGTATACCATAAAAGGGTAATCAATTTAAAGCCTTTGCCTAAAATTGTCTCTCATGATAATATAATGTAAGCCCTGTAACAAGCTGGAGGTGAAATTTAATGGATATATTTTTATTCGCTTTAACACTATCTTTAGGAATACTGGTAGGAAGAAAAAGCTTAGCACCAAGTTGGATTATGGATAAATCCGATAAAGCTTTAAGCCTCGTAATTTACATTCTGATATTTCTAATAGGAATGGAGATAGGAAGCTATAGAGAAGTAATTTATAGCCTGGGAAGCATAGGTTTAAAATCTATCACGATAGCTCTATTTTCAACGTTCTTTAGCGCTTATTTAAGCAAATTGTTAAGCGAGAGGAAGATAGAAATTGGACCCTAAACCGCTTTTAGTTTTATCAACTGGTATTATCATTGGATATCTTAATATCCTTCCTATAGGAATAAAGAATTTCAACTCTATCGCTATAAAGGGAGCACTTTTAGCCCTGTTCATAGCAATAGGCATAGATATGGGAAAAGATTCAAAATTATGGGAGAGCATAAAATCATTTAGAAAAGACATATTCACGATAACCTTCACCGGTCTTGCTGGAAGCCTTTTAGGAGGGGTTTTCGCCTCTTTACTATTAAAAATACCCCTTTCTATAGGTGTAGCATCAGCAGTAGGAAGCGGCTATTATAGTCTAACAACATTAATATTGAAAGAAATAGGCGGACCAGAACAAGCCCTCATAGGTTTTTTTTCGAACATCCTAAGAGAATTAATAGTAATAGTAGGAATGCCATTAATCGCCAAGTTTTTTGGAAAATCTGGATCAATCGCAGCCGCAGGAGCAACCGCTATGGATACCGCCCTTCCATTCATAATAAAAAGCGTTGGGAAAGAAATCGGTATATTCTCCTTCACATCTGGAGTTATAATAACCATTTTAGTTCCATTCCTAGTTCCAACGATATATAGAATTTTGTCGAATTTTGGCTGGTAAACTCTCAAAATCTGCGTTATGCTTTTTTATTCTTCTTCTTCCATAATTGACTGACCGGTCAGTTCCATGATACTATTTACACACCATCTTAGAGGAAGGGAGTTGATAAAAATCAGTAAAAAGGGAACACATGAAAGAAAAGCTTTAACCCGAGAAAAAATACTTAATGCCGCTTTAGAATGCTTTGCCCAAAAGGGATTCAAAGAAACCACGGTAGACGAAATAGCTAAAAGAGCAAAAGTAAGCAAAGGAAACATTTACTGGCACTTTAAAAGCAAGTTTGAAATATTTAGAGAACTTATAAAAGAAGAGGTCAAAAAGATCCATCAGCTCATCGAAGAAGAGGGGGATGATTCTCTTTCACTAAAAGAGTTGTGGAGAAGGAAAACAGAGAAAGCTTTCGCACTTATAGGAAAACTAGAAAAACAGCTTAAAGTATTTTATGAGATCTTATTCAGCGCTTGGAAAACAGAAGAAGCCAAAAATTTTTTCCTTGAAATAGAGGAAGAAAACATAAATAAACATAGAAGAATTCTTGAAGGAGAGCTTAAAGTAAGAAACCTACATTTATCAGAAACTGATCTAGAACATATTTCTAAACTGCTAACGCTACTTCATTATGCTATTGTTTTCAGAGTTCTACTTTTTCAAGGAAATGAAAGTTTATGGAAAGAGTTAAAGGAAATGACCTCCTCATTCTTTGATATCCTAGCCTTCTATATTTACAAGAGGGGTGATCAAGATGAAACTACGACAAAATAATGTCTTAATAATAGGTTTTATCTTATCTTTAACTTTATTACACCTTTTAGGACACTTAACCTATGCAAAAGTCATAAAGCTCAATGAAGCTATAAACTTAGCTTTATCAAATAACCCTGCCATAAAGGAAGCCGAAGCTAAGGTAAGACAAGCAGAAGGAGAGCTTCAATCTGCCAGAGCAGGACTTTTCCCTAAACTGAAATTTGAATCTTCATATGTTCGAATAAATGAGGAAAAGGCCATTCCTATATTCACCATCCAGGATGGAAGACCTGTTAAACTTTTCTCAATACCAATAGCTCTTGAGGATACCTTCTCTCTAGCAGTAAAGCTTGAGTGGTTAATATGGGGAGGAGGAAAAGTTCAAGCTTTAGTTAATGCCTTAGAGTATGGGGTTAAGGCCGCACAGGCAAATCTTGAAGCAACTAAAAACAACATAATCCATGAAACAGAAAAAGCTTATTATTCGGTTCTTAAAGCCAAAGCCTACATGGAGCTTATGGAAGATATGGTAAAGCTCCTTGAAGTTCACCAGGATAGGGTGAAAAAGTTATACGAAAAAGGTGTAGTTCCTAAATCGGATCTTCTAAGGGTTGGAGTTGAGCTTTCAAATACTAAACTAGGATACCTCAGAGCGCAAAATTCTTTCAGGATAGCAAAAGCCTCTTTAAAAACCATTTTGGGCATAAAAGAGGAAGTAGAACCAGAAGATGTCACCTCCCAGCCTGAAATAAAGCTAATGGAGTTAAACCAATACTTTGATATAGCTAAAAGCAAAAGAGCAGAACTTTTAGCTATCCAAAGAGCACTAAGTCAAGCTGAAAGTTACATAAGAGCCGCTACAGGTAATCTTAAACCAAGTTACGTGCTTTCTGCAAAATATGGGAAATATGACTCAAGCTTTCCTCCTAAAGAAGAAGAGTGGAACATAGCTTTGGCCATTCAGTGGAATCTATACGATGGAGGAGAAACTAAAGGAAATATAGAAAAGGCTAAGGGAATAAGAGATGAACTTCTAGCCACATATAAAAAAGTAGAAAACAATGTACTTTTAGGGGTCGAAAATGCTTACCTCAATCTTGAATCCGCTCTTGAGAGGTTAGAAGTAGCAAAAAAAGAGGTAGAAAGCGCAAAGGTTGATTATGAAATGATGGTCAAAAGGTACAACGCCCAGGTTGCATCGATAATTGACGTTCTTGATGCCCAAACCGCCTTAAAGGAGGCTAGAACTCATCTTATAGATGCTTTGTACGAAGTCTGGATATCCTGGTCCGATTTAAAATATCATTGTGGATATGAGGTGATGAAAAATGAGAAGTAAAAAACTGTTCGTTTTCCTTATAGTATTGCTATTTATAGCATCTTTTGCAGGTCTTATAGCATTTAGAGCTCATGAAAAAGCCTTAAAACAAAAGGTGTCTGCACAAGAGGAAAAGTCCATTCCAGTTGAAGCCTTTAGAGTATCTCAAACCAAAATGAAGATCATGATTAATCTGACAGGAACTACTTCCGCTTATGAAGATATAGCTGTTTTCCCAAGGGTAAGCGGAGGTAAGGTTATAAAAATCTATAAGGAAGTAGGAGATCTTGTTAAAAATGGAGAAGTTCTAGCTGAACTTGATACAGAAATGATAGATGCTCAACTTAAACAAGCTAATGCCTCTAAAGCATCTGCAAGTGCAGCAATAAGACAGGCAGAAATTCAAGTTTCAACCCTTCGAAAGGATTATGAGAGAATTAAAAAGCTTTATGAAGAGGAAGTCGTACCAAAGCAACAGCTTGACCAAATAGAAGGGCAATATCTTGCAGCTAAAGCTGCTTTAGAGGTAGCCAAAAGGAAGCTCGAGGAGGTAGAAGCTTTGATAAGGCAACTCGAGTTAACGAGAAGCTATCATCAAATATTAGCACCGGCTTCCGGAATTATATCTGAAAGAAAGATAGAAGTAGGAGAAATTGTAAGCGTTTCTCATCCTATATTTAAGATAAATAGCATTTCCAGGGTTAAAGTAAAAGTGTCTGTTCCTGAAAACTACCTTCATGGAATTAAACCGGGAATGGGAGCAGAAATATTAGCTGATGCATACCCTGATAGAAAATTTCTAGGAAAGATAAGGCTTATATCTCCTATTGTAGATCCTAAAACGAGAACAGCTGAAGTAGAAATAGAGGTAGATAACAAGGAGCTTCTATTAAAACCTGGCATGTTTACAAGAGTAAAGATAGACATAGGAGAAAAAGAAGTATTGTTTGTTCCTCAGCAAGCTTTAAAGAGATTTGAGGGAACAGGAACCTATTATGTATTTATAGTGGATGAGAACAGAAGAGCAAGGATAAAGGAAATAACTATAGGTAATAGAAGTGAAGATAAGATAGAGGTAATAAAAGGGCTTTCACCTAACGAGCTCGTCATTTTAACCGTTACAAGCGGAGTTAAAGAAGGAGTTTTACTCGATGTTAAGGAGGTGGCAATTCAATGAACCTTCCGTCGCTTGCCGTCAGAAAACCAATAGCTACATTAATGGTATTCTTAGCTTCTATACTTCTAGGGATGGTCTCCTTATATTTCATGCCAATAGATTTACTCCCAAAATTTGATATTCCATCTATAAGCGTTATAACTCCCTGGCCAGGAGCTTCAGCTGGAGATGTAGAAACAGAGGTTACCAAAAAGCTGGAGGACCAGCTATCCCTAGTAGAAGGTATAGATAACATCTATTCTAAATCCTTTGATAATTTATCAGTAGTAACACTGGCTTTCAAATGGGGAACAGACTTAGATGCAAGGATGAACGATGTAAGGGATCAAATAAACTTTATAAAAAGAGACTTACCCGATGGAGCAGAAGAACCGATAGTACTTAAACTATCAAGCGCTATAGCCCCAGTAGCTGTTATATCCGTCTATTCAGAAAAACACTACGAAAGCTTAAGACACATAGCTGAAAGGGAAATAGGAGATAAACTTAAACAAGTTCCAGGCGTAGGAAGAATAATGGTTTATGGTGGGCTTGAAAGGGAAATAAAGATAAAGCTTGATCCACAAAAGCTCGAAGCTTATGGGATAAGCATCCAAAGATTAAGAAGTACCCTTTCGGCTGAAAACATAAATATCCCCGCAGGCTCACTTAAAGTAGGAAGGACAGAATTCTTTATAAGAGTTCCAGGAAAGTTCAAAGATGCTGACGAAATAGCCAATACTGTATTGGGAAATATTAGCGGCAAAATAGTTAGACTAAGAGACATTGCCGAAGTAGAAGATTCTTACAAGGATAGAGAAATGTTTAGTTACTCTGAGGGGAAGCCTAGCGTGATATTAATAGCTTTGAAAAACATCGATGCTAACACGGTCGAGGTAGCAAGAGGAGTAAGAAAAAAGCTAGAAGAAATATCTAAAACGCTACCATCTTATGTAAAGCTAAACCTAGTACTAGACACCTCTAGATACATATTTCTATCTTTAAGAAACCTAACTTCCTCCCTACTTTATGGGATAGCCTTTGTAATTATAGTAACGTATGCTCTATTAGGTAGTGCAAAACCCTCTTTGATAATAGCCTTTGCTATTCCTTTCTCTCTAATAATAAACTTCCTTATAATGAAAATATCAAATTTTACTATAAACGTTATGACCTTAAGCGCTTTAGCTATAGCTTCTGGAATGGTAGTTGATAACGCTATCGTGGTAACAGATAGCATAATGGAATATAGAATAAAGGGAGCTCGTCCTGAAATAGCTGCTGTCCTCGGAACAGAGGAAGTCGGAAGCGCTATAATGGCCTCAAGCCTAACTACAATAGTCGTATTCGTTCCTCTAATGTTTATATCTGGACTAACAAGTATTCTCTTTAGATCGCTTGGCATCGTAACGATTGGAGCTATAACAGCATCTCTTCTGGTAGCTTTAACCCTAACCCCAGTAGCAACAGTAAAGCTTATAAGGGAAGAAACTCTTCAAAAAAGAGGATTGATAGCAAAAATCGGAGATAGAATCTTATCATCGATAGAAAACAATTATAAAGCATTAATATCTTGGTCATTAAGGCATAAAAAGATGGTTGTCGCTTTAGCCTCTTTGCTCTTTATCATGACCATATATGGCTTTAGATTTGTAGACACAGAATTCGTTCCAGAACCAGATACGGGAGATCTAGAAGTAAACATAACCCTACCAGAGGGAACAAACGTAGATTATACTAACAAGGTTTTAAAGAATCTTATATCTTATATTAACGAAAAGGTACCAGAAGTTGTCCACACTGGAGGATTCTGCGGTGAAACAGAACAGGGTCTCGGAAAAGCCTTAGGCCAAAATGAAGGCCCAAATGCAGCAACTTTATATATTAGGTTAAAAGACCTAAAGGAAAGACAAAGAAGAGCCCGCAATATAGCAGACGAGTTAAGGAAATACCTCTCCTTGTTACCAGGGATAGAAAAGGTAAGCATTAAGGCCTCAAGCGGCATAAGATCTATGTTTATGGGTGGTAAGAGCATCATAATAGAAATATATGGAAGCGATCTCAATGAAATAGCAAAAGTGGCAAGATCAATAGAAAAGGTGGTCAAGGAGATCCCTGGTACTGTAGATGTTGCCTTAGGTAAAAGAGAAGATCGCCCTGAAATTCATATACTAATAGATAGAGAAAAAGCTTCCTTCTTAGACTTAAATATAGCAACTATAGCCGATACTTTGAGAAGCTACCTTTACGGAAGCTCACCAACTGAATTCACAGAAAGCGGAGAAAACTATGATATTACTCTAAAACTTAGCAATGCAAGAAGCTATGAGATATCTAAGCTTGCAGAACTACCTATACAAAGCCTTTCAGGAAAGTTTGTCAAGCTTGGCACGATAGCAGAGATAAAGCAAGATTACGGGACAAGCGAAATTCTAAGAAAAGATAGAGAAAGGTATATAACCGTTGAGTGTAATGTTTCGGGAAGAGCTCTTGGTGCAGTGGTTAAAGATATCGAAAAAGCTCTGTCAAATATTGAAATACCTCAAGGGATAAGAATAAAGTTTGGAGGAGAGGTAGAACAACAAGAAGAGTCCTTCCAACAACTAGGATGGCTATTCCTGATAGGCATCGTGTTGGTTTATATGGTTATGGCCGGTCAATTTGAAGCCTTCGGACATCCCTTTGTGATAATGTTCAGTGTGCCGTTTGCTTTAACCGGAGCAGTTTTTGCTTTTCTCCTTACAGGCGTTCCGCTTTCCATCCAAGGATTCCTGGGCATAGTAATGCTTGTAGGAATCGTAGTAAACAACGCCATAGTGTTAGTAGACTACACAAATCTCCTTAGAGCTAGAGGAGTTAAACTTTACGAGGCTGTTGAAGAAGCAGGAAGAAGAAGGTTAAGACCCGTACTAATGACTACATTAACCACTATCTTTGGCATGCTTCCATTAGCTTTGAATAAAGGAGAAGGAGCTGAAATATGGAAAGCCCTTGCTATTTCCATGATAGGAGGAATGACAGTAAGTACATTAGTAACCTTAGTTTTGATCCCCGTAGTTTACACAATATATGAAGAACACATTATTCCCCTATTTCTTCGTAAAAAGGAGGCGATTTTAAGTGAAGCTTCTTCTGATTCTTTGCGATAAAGCTTATGAGCTGGACGTAATAGAGTTCCTTGAAAAAATTGGTATAGATACATATGAAATGATAGATGGAGCGAGGTTTAGCTCTCCCCACATTAAAAGGCTTTCAACCCCTGTGTGGCCTGGACGTGAGGTAATGTTTCTTGGATTCTTAAAAGAACTAAATGATCATCAAAAAAACTCTTTAAAGGATCTTAAAATCAATATAGAGAAAAAGGGTTTACCAGGAACTCTTCCCATAAGAATATATATACAAGACATAGAAGAGATATAACACTTTTAACCTTTCGGCATGTATCCCATACGCCGAGAGATTTCCCTTGCACTTTCAACTACAGCTTTAGCAAGTTCTTCTCCCACAGGAAGTATTCTAAAAGATGGACCAGCAATAGCAAGACAAGCTACAACCTTCCCCGTAGAATCGAAAATGGGAGAGGCCACCGTGGCCACTCCCTCCTCTCTTTCAGAGTTACTTATATCATAACCTATGGTTCTTATTTTCTCCAATCTCCTGTAAATTTCCTCCTTATCCGTAATTGTGCTAGAAGTAAAGGGTTTTATCATACTTAAAATTCTTTCCACGTCCTCCTTATCCATATAAGCTAAAAAGCATCTCCCCGATGAACCTGCCCATAAAGGAAGCCTGTCTCCAATTCGAGCAGCACGCCTTAAACCTAGAGGACTTTCAACTTGCTCTATACAAACCCTATAATCTCCATCAAGAATATAAAGATTAACAGTCTCCTTATATTTATCCCTAAGTCTCCTCATAAAGGGTAAAGCAACATTTCTAACCTCAAGGTCCTCTCGAGCAATAGCACTTAAATAGTATAGAGCAGGTCCTAACCTATAAACCTTTCTATCATCATCCTTTTGAAGAAAACCAAGCTCACACAAAACAGAAACCATACGTGAAGTGGTAGATAAAGGCAGATTAACCTTATGAGATATTTCTGTTAGATTCTGCTTTCTACAATCTGACGAAAAAGTCAAAAGAATAGAGAAAGCACGCTTCACAGACTTAGCTACTTCCCTTTCCATCGCTATAGACCGCCTCCCTCCCCTTCCTCAGGTTTTTCAAGAGTCCAGTTTGCGAAACTATCATATATATTATAGCAATAGAAAGAACAAGACTAATGGGATAGGAAAAAAGGTCTCCTATAAAGGCTAGAGGATTGTTTTCAGCGAGTTGCATGGACCTACGAAAGTTAGTTTCAATTATAGGCCCTAAGATAATTCCGAGAACCATCGGCCCTACAGCATATCCGTAAAGCCTCATAAAGTACCCCAAGATTCCAAAACCAAGCATCCAATAGACATCCGTAAGACTATTCTGGATAGCATAAGTTCCTATAACAGAAAGCATAACCACCATAGGCATAAGTATGTTCTTAGGAATCTCTATGAGCTTAAGAAAAACCTTCAATGTAGAAAGGACCAAGAGAACCATGGTAATAGCAGATATGGTTAAGCAACTAACGATTACCCAGAAAACTTGAGGAGTCTCGATCATAAGAAGCGGCCCCGGCTTCAACCCATGAATAAAAAGCGCTCCTATTATTATGGCTGTGACAGCATCACCAGGAATACCAAGGGTAAGCATAGGTATGAAAGCCCCACCGATTGCAGCGTTATTTGCAGACTCAGGAGCAATAACTCCCTCATAGGCTCCCTGACCAAATGGCCTTGAAGGGTTCTTAACAGTCCTTCTTGCACTATCATAAGCTATCAAAGCAGCTACATCTCCACCAGTTCCAGGCAAAGCTCCTATCCAAACCCCTATAAGGGAAGATCTTATAACAAGAGGTAAATGCTTCAAAACAGTTTTAAGATCTGGTATGACTTTATCAACAACTTGCTTTATAGGAGGGAGGGCCCCTCCACGAACCTGAAACAAGGCTTCGGAAACCCCAAATAATCCTATCATAGCAGGTATAAAACTTATTCCCTGCATGAGATAAACTGTACCGAAGGTATATCTGAGCTCTCCCGTGCTTGGATCCAAACCAACAGTACTTAACAAAACTCCTAAAGCACCAGCTATTATCCCCTTCACCATAGAACCTTGTCCCATACCAGTAATAAGAAGTATTCCCATAACACCCAAAAGAAAGTACTCCCTTGGACCAAATTTTAAGGCAAACTTGGATACCGCTGGAGCTCCTATGGCAAGAATGATTACCCCTATAAGTCCCCCAATAAGAGAAGTTGTAACAGCAAGACCTATAGCTCTACCAGCTTCTCCCCTCTGAGCTAAAGGATAACCGTCGAAAACGGTAGCAATAGCAGCAGGAGCCCCAGGAATATTTATCAATATCGCCGTTATGGAACCACCGTAAACACCACCCATATAAACACCGCATATTAAAGCGAGTGCACTATAAAGATCCCACGAAAATGTAAAAGATATTAACAAAGAGGCAGCCATAGTAACGCTTAAACCTGGGATCGCTCCAACCCACATGCCCGCAAATGTCCCAATAATTGTTAAAAAAAGAAGCTTAAGGTCTAAAAGAGGCATTAAAAGATACTCCCAATTCCCCATTCTAATATAACCCTCCTTAAGGAAGAATCACCTTAAAAATTGTCCTAAAAACTACTGTTGAGAAGATCACAAAACCAACTGAATAAATAAGATACAAAAAGGAAGATTTTATATTCTTTCTTTCACAATAGAAAAACATACAGGTGAAAAGAAAAATTATAGTAGCAGATGTGAAGTGAATCACAGGAAGCATGAACGCCAAAAGAAACATCATTAAAATCATAAATAAAACGTTCCTATCTAAAGCATGCTTCAAAAGACCACTTATGGCTCTTATATCAACTTTTACGTTACCAAGCTTTTTAATGGTAACGACAATTTCATAAAAGCATAGAGAAACTATTAACAGCGAGGTTAACTTTGGGAAAATTGACGGGGAGTACCATGTACCTGAAGTCATACTCATAGCCTCGTAATATGCAAAGATCCCCACCCATAGAAAGAAAAGAGCAAATAAAAGCTCTCCCCACAAAGAATAATGGTTTTCTTTCATGTCCCTTACCTCCCCCTTGAGAAGAGAAAATTAAGGGGGCTTGGTAAGGTTCTTACCAAGCCCCTCTACAATTTCTATCTTAAGGCTTAGGGATACCAAATTCCTCAGGAGACTTTTTAGCAGCACCAGCTTGCCAAAGAAGCCAAGAAGCTATAGATCTTTGCTTATCCAAGAATGTCCTCGCTTCCTTTCCAGTCAAGCCTAACGGTATGGTATCCCTTTTAGCCAAAAATTCCTGAAACTTAGGATCATCGTATGCTTTCTTAAAAGCATCAGTAAGTTTGTCAATTATCTCCTTTGGGGTACCTTTTTTCACAAAAACACCATACCAGGGATAGTAGGGAACATATTTGTCATACTCAGGATAAACTTCCGTTATAGCTGGAATATCCGGAAAAGCAGGAAGCCTCTTCTTGTCAAATACCATAAGACCTCTTAACATCTTGGCCCTTAAAAACTCAGCCGCAGGAGCTATACCAGAGGGCATAGCATCTACATGTCCCCCAAGAAGAGCTGTAAGACCAGGTCCTTCACCAGGAAACTCTACCATATTAAACTCAACACCACTAACTACCTTCATGATTGAACAAACGACATAAGGAGCGCCTCCTACACCTGTAGCAGCAATCTTAACTTTTCCAGGATTAGCTTTAGCATCCTCCAGAAACTCCTTGAAGCTCTTATATTTAGAATCAGCTTTAACCACCGTAACATTAGGAACAGCACCAATAATTATTATTGGCTCAAAATCACCATAATCTATCTCCGCAAGTCCTAAAACCTTATACATCGATGGGTTCTCCGCTCCAAAAAGAAGATTATATCCATCCGCGGGCTGGTTATAAACATAAGTCATACCGATAACTCCAGTAGCTCCAGGCCTATTAACTAAGATTATCTTCTTACCCAAGTAAGCCTCAGCCAATGGGGCTATGGCCCTTGAAATAACGTCCGTAGCTCCACCTGCTCCCCATTGAATAGTGCCTTGGATCTCTTTCTCAGGATAGGAAGCAAATGAAATTCCACCCCATAAAATAACTCCCACACATATAAGCACTAATACAAACCTTTTAAACACAAGTATCCCCCCTTCTCAGCTAAGCTAAAGTTTAAAACTATTACGGCTTAAACTTTTTTCTGAGTTAGTCACCCCCTTTCCCACATACCCAGATTTTCAAAAATTTTAAAGAGCTCGGAAAGAATAGAAGCAGGAACCTGACCCGGAGCAGAAGCCTCAGATAGCATAGCAAAACTTAAATCTGAACCCCAAGCGAAACCAACAATTCTACTTAAAATGCCAATTCTTCCCATAGCCATGCTGATGATAGGAGTATTAGGAAAAGCTTTCCTAGCACGCAATGTAGCATTAAGGAGAGATATTAAATCATCATGTGATTTTGGCATAATTGCAACCTTAGCTACATCAGCACCACAAAAAACCTCTTGAGAAAACTTTGCAAAGATTTCATCCTCAGATAACTCTTCAGAAAACTCATGATAAGACAAAATCAAAAAGGATGTTCCTTTTCTTACCTTAATAGAATTTATATAATCCTGTCCTAAGGCAAGCTCAAGATCTATAAAATCAACGAGATTTTCCTCAAGCGCTTTAATATAGATCTTTCTTTTCAGATCAAGGTCAATATCCTTAAATCCACCTTCCTTAAAATCCCTACAGGTAAGGATAAACGGGGTATCTGGAAACTTTTTCCTTAATAAGAAAATCACATCTATAACTTTAGAAACATCTTCTAAAAAATCCCAATAGTCTATTCTAAGCTCTATAAAATCTGGCCCAAAGGAAAAAATAAAATCAGCAACTTTAAAAACCTCTTCTTGTGAACGAGCTACAAGGGGTATACAAAGCACGGGCCTAGGACCACCTAAAACCTTCTTTCTAACGCCTAGGGGATGCAAACAAGCTAATCTCACTTTTCCACCCCTTTCTACTTTGTGAAAAATAATTCTAGTATATAAGAGCTCAAAATAATTATATTATACGCATTATGGCATGTCAACCTATAAACTTCTATAGATATCTGGAAACCAAAAATAAACTATACAAATCTGGTAATTTTATCATATTTATGAAAACTAAAAGACGTATCAAAATGAGCGTCAAAAACCTCAAACATCAAATTAATATCTGGTTCTGAATCTGTCCAAATCTTAAAAGCTAAAGCGGCTTGATAAATCAACATTCCTTTACCAGAAAGAGTTTTAGCTCCGACTCTCTCAGCACACTGAAGCATTTTAGTTTTTGGGGGATCATAAACTATGTCACACACTAACTGGTTTGCCCTAAAGTCCTCCTCGCAAAGGAGAGACTCTTCTTTAGAAGAATACATTCCAACGCTAGTGGTGTTTATAATAACATCAAACTCTCTTGCCATACCAATTTTTAACTCACTTAACGGGATAAAACTACTCTTTCCAGGAAAAAGCTTGTTTAAATCCTTAACCAACCTTTCTCCTCTTTCAACACTCCTATTAACTATAACTAAGGCTTCTACCCCACTTTTAAGCATCTCAAAGGATATTGATCTAGCGGAACCCCCAGCTCCAAGTATTAGAACCCTTTTACCCTTAGGGCCTTCCCCAAAAGCCTCTATGAAAGAAATCATAAAACCCATACCATCGGTGTTATAGCCTATAAGCTTCCCATCTTTAAGGGCTATAGTATTTACAGACTTACAAAGAGATGCACTTTCATCAAGCTCATTGAGAAAATCAATAACCTTCTCTTTCCAAGGAATGGTTACATTAAAACCAACAAAGTTAAAATAGGACATTCCTTTAACTATTCCTTCAAGATACCCTTCTTCCCTAACCTCGATAGGCAGATATAGATAATCTAAACCTAGCTTTCTAAAACAAGCATTGTGTAACTTTGGAGAAAGGCTTTTAGAAAGGGGATACCCCACAATTCCTAAATACTTAGTTTTAACTGTTGGTATAAAACTATCATAATAAAGCCTATCCATTTCTTTTAAACTTTCCAATCTCGCTAGGGAAGACCCCAAAGATACCACCTCCCAAAAGAGTAATAAAAAAAGCCGCCACCGGGAAAGGTGGCGGCTTTTCGTTCAAGCCTTAGAGGTAGATTCCTACCTCTTACAAAGCATAGCCAACCTTTCCCGCAACTTGGCGGGCCAAGTAAAGTAAAAATAATAATAAAAGGAAAACCACACATTAAGGTTGGCTACGCTTTTGACCACGGGAATACCTCCCTCTTAAGCTATTGCTTAATTATATATCACAAAGAGATAAACCTGTCAATAGGTCAAGGGCTCCTTTTGTTCAAGGCTTTCCTCCATGGGACATTCTTTAACCTTATCTTTAAATTTAAGTCGGCATATAAAGGATGCTATGGAATAAAGCAACATGATAAAGCCCGATATAGGCATACAGGAATATAAAATACGTTTGGGGAGCCTAAATATAGGAGTCCAATCAGTGGCTATGACCGTAAGCTTTAAACTATATATAAAAAGCGTAAGGAAAAAGAGAATATTTATAATACTAATAGCAATATCAAAGGCCTTCCTAGCCTTTCCCTTAAACCTAGAGGGAATAAGGTAAACCACAAAATGTTCTCCCTCTCGCCATAAAGCAGCTGAACCATAAAAAACAAAGTAAGCAAACATCATCTCCACTATCTCGTCAAACCATCCAAAAGAAAAAACGGGTATAAAGCGGAAAACCACATTACCTAAAACAAGAAAAAAGAGAGCGCTTAAAGAAAATATACTCATACCTCGTAAAAACTTTCCTAAAGCTCTATCAAAGCCCTTAATAAAATTCATCTTTATCTCCCCTCAACCAACTAGGTTAGGAAGAAATAGAGCTAACCCTGGCCATAGAGCCATGATCAAAGTTACTATGAAAATACCGATAATATAAGGCAGGAGCTCCTTACTCAGAGTCCAAATATCAACACCACTTATACTCGCTACCGCATAAAGACTCATCCCTACAGGAGGAGTAACTAGACCAATCATGGAACACAATATCATGATTACTCCAAAGTGAACAAAATCTATATTATATCTGGCTATAAGAGGCATAAATATAGGAATAGTTATTACTAAGACAGCTATACCTTCAAGAAAACAACCTAAAACAAGCAGTACAGCAATTATCACCAGCAACAGACCAGTAGGTGTTGAAACCATAGATGTCAAGGCATTTATAACAGCATCAGGTATCCGTTGATGAATCATTAACCAACCAAAAAATCCAGCCGTTGCAATTATAAACATGACACGAACAGAGTGAACCGTCGTTTCCCACAATATCCTTGGTATATCTTTTATCGAAATTTCTTTGTATACAACAATACCTAAAAACAAAGCATAAACGCAAGCCACCATCGCAGCTTCAGTAGGTGTAAAAAGCCCTGATAAAATTCCTCCAATGATAATTACAGGCATAATAAGGGCAAGTGATGCCCCTTTAAAGCTCTCCCATATTTCTCTTGGAGAAGCGCGTTCACCCTTGGGATAGTTCCTAATTTTTGCCGTTATGTATACCGCAATCATCATAGCAATAGCCATCATAAAACCAGGAATGAAACCAGCCAAGAAAAGTTTCCCCACAGATGTATTAGTAAGGCTTCCATAAATTACAAAGGGGATGCTGGGAGGAACAACCGGACCTATCGTGGATGAGGCAGCAGTTACAGCAGCTGAAAAGGGTCTGTCGTAACCAGCCTCATCCATTGCCTTTATCTCAACCAACCCTAAGCCCGCAGCATCAGCCACTGCAGACCCAGACATCCCAGAAAAAATCAGACTTGCCAAAACGTTAACATGCCCGAGACCACCTTTAACATGACCAACCAAAGCGTTAGCAAACCTAAATATTCTCGTTGTCATACCCCCTGTATTCATTAAGTTTCCAGCTAATATGAAAAAGGGTATCGCCAAAAGAGTGAAACCTGTAGTTGCAGCATACATACGCTGAGCTATCATAGTAAGGACATGAGTTTCTCCAAGATAAACGAAAAACCCAACCGCGGTTATACCCATAGACACAGCTACAGGAACCCCTAAAAACATCAAGCCAACTAATACCGCAAATATGGCAAATGCCATCATCCCAGCATCCCCAATCCCTTAAAAACCAGTTACTGTTACAATTTCTCTACCATCTTAAGGAATGTCTCTACATTTTCTTTTCCTGCATACTGAGCTATTCTTTCATAAGCCGGTCCCATCTTGGCCTTAAAAGGAGCGAGATCTGGCGTTGTAATTACCATACCCAATCCCTTCAGCTTTTCAATAAGCCCTGCTTCCTCATTAACAAGGGTTTGCCTCATATAATCTCCTGCCTTCTTACTCTCCTCAGCTATAATTTTTTGCTGTTCAGGTGTAAGTTTATCCCAGGCTTTCTTACTCATCACATGAACCATAGAGTTATAGCAGTGACGTGTTAAGGCCAAATACTTCTGAACCTCGTAAATCTTATTAGCATAGATAACAGCTATCGGGTTTTCCTGACCATCAACAACACCCTGCTTTAATGCCATATAAAGCTCAGCAAAAGATATCTTCGTAACTACAGCTCCTAAGGCTTCCATTGCAGCTTGAAGCTGGATCTCCGGCGGAGTACGAATCTTAAGACCTTTCACATCATCAGGTGAATTAATGGGGCGGACATTGTTTGTCAAGTTTCTGAAACCCCACTCCCAATTAGAAAGGAATATTAGACCTTGCTTCTCAAGTTCACCAGAAGTCCACTCCTTGAAGGGACCATCAAGAACCTTGTGAGCATGACTATAATCCCTATAAACGAAAGGCAACATAACAACAGCAAACTTCTTGGAATACTTATCTAATGCGCCTTGAGTAGGTAAGCTCATTTCTATAACACCAGCGATGTTTTGCTCCAAAAGTTGAGGTGGATCCCCAAGTTGATTATTCGGATAAACTGCTATAACTATTCCACCGTTAGTGCGCTTCTGGACATTCTCCGCAAACATATTAGCAGCGCGATCGCCAGGATGCCCTGGTGCAGCATAGTGACCAAACTTCATGGTTATGGTTTTCGCTTCGGCAACTGTAAATCCAGGTATGTAAGCTAATACTATGGCCAAACACAACATAACCACTAAACCTACACTCCTCTTCATCTTTACCCCCCCTCTCTAGAAGCCTCTTATGAGGCCTTATATAAACGTGAACCTCAAAGGATTTTGGGTCCCAATCTATATCAAAACAAACTATCTAAGGATACCGCATCCATATCATCGAAAGCCTGATTTTCCCCAACCATTCCCCACACAAAAGAGTAGTTGCATGTTCCAACACCGCAATGAATAGACCAACTCGGAGCTATCACTGCCTCTTCATTTCTTACCACTATGTGTCTCGTTTCTTTGGGAAGACCTATGAAGTGAAAAACTATTGCATTCTGAGGAAGATCAAAATAAAGATAAACTTCCATACGTCTTTCATGGGTATGAGGAGGCATAGTATTCCAAACAGAGCCAACTTCTAAGCAAGTTACTCCCATTACTAAGTTACACGTGGGAAGAATCTCCGGGTGAAGCATCTGATAGATAGTCCTCTTATTACTAGTTTCTAAAGCTCCTAAGGATACCTTTCGAGCCTCTTCTTTTGTCACCCTACGAGTAGGAAAACTTGTGTGAGCTGTTCCACTTAAAAAATAAAACTTCGCAGGATCACTTGGGTTTAAGCTTCTTAAACGAACATCCTTATTCCCTTTCCCAACATAAAGCGCGTCCAACCTATTTAATGTGTATGAGACTCCGTCAACCAAAACCTCACCTGGACCGCCTAAGTTTATAACTCCTAACTCTCGTCTTTCCAATAAATAGTCCGCTCCCAGAGTCTTCCTATTCATCTCAAGCTTTACTTCACTTAATGGAACAGCTCCTCCAACAATAATCCTATCTATATGAGAATAAATCAATTTTACCTTCTCAGGGACAAACAAATCCTGTATAAGAAATTCTCTCCTTAAAGCCTGAGTGTCTAATACTTTAGCATGGTCCGGATGTATGTTATAACGTATCTCTAAATCAATCTGACTACTCATTTTTCTCCTCCTCCACAACAAGACCTTGCTTACGCATCAACTCCACATGGCTATCACGGGGCGGACAAAATATATCTATTCCCTTAAAACCAGTTTTTGTATAACCACCATGTTCTACATTGGGCGGATGAACTACCACATCCCCTGCCTCCACATGGTATGTTTGTCCATCAATAACATGCTCCTCCGAACCCTCTAAAATAATCAAAATCTGCTCCGCCTCATGCCTATGAAGCGGGAACTCTGTACCCGGTGGGTTTTCAATAAAGCTTATCAATATGTTTTCGCCTAATATGAAGCGCGTTTTAGAAGCTTCCGTTAACCAACTTATAGGTAGCTCTGATATCCGGTATACGTAACGCTTGTCTTTCATTCTAAATTTCCCCATAAGATACACCTCCTAAAGATATTCAGAATCTCTAATAAGGTCTTACTTGTTTCAAAAAATGAAACTATGTGTTACATTATACATTGTATAATAAATATTGACTATCTGTCAAGGATGAAAATAAAAACTCGGTAGCCCTGAAACGAAGGGCTACCGAGCCACTAAACAGGAGAAAACGCAATTATACTTATCAACAACCTTGCTTTCCAGTTTTATGACTTCTTGAAAAGTATCTCTGTAGCCATAAATATACCCTTTGTTACGGTTTCGTATTGGTGCCAAGGATACTCACAATTTTCATCATACATTGGTATATGACTACAACCTGGAGCCATATATTCCTCACGATATAAGGTATTTAAATCTCGATCATAGTATTGCTGCATCTTCCCAATTCCGACAATTTGTGTATGAACTTCCATTATAGGAGGTCCTCCCCAATGCGTCTTGTGAAGCCCTACGTTTAGTGGAATCGAGCCAGCAAAACACATATTTACCGCTAAATCCTCACCTACCTTTACCTTAGGAGAGCGCCAGAGTGCAACCCCTTTATGCCTTTCCTCACCAGTCACACTATAAGCAAGAGGCCATTTCTTTTTAACTTCCTCAAATAACGCTTCCTCATCAGGATAATCTGCAAATTTTTCAACCACAAGACAACGTTTAACATTAACTATAGATGTATTTACCACCACTACCGATTGAAAAAACATAAGCGGTCTATTATTTATAAATAAAGGCTCTGTAGATACGTTTAACACAATACATTTCCCTATAATAAAATATTCCCTTTCATCAACTATATATTTAACAGGGAAAAAGGGCTCCGCAAAATCCAATGATATGACACTCATTTTCACCCCCCCTTTAAAAAGCTATTTTAAAAGCTCTGCAATGTATTTGAAAGCTACCTCTCCAGCAAAAAGCACAGGAACTTTAAAAGATGCTTCTTTTATTCTATCTTCCATAACTGCAAAGGGTATCTGCCCCATTAAAATGCAATCTACTCCTTTCTTTTCCAACCTTTTCATATCCTCAATCACTACCATTTCATATCTTTCAAATTCACCCTTATTAAACAACTCTAATGCCGAAGTATTCTCCGAGAAAATAATTTCGATTTTTTTCCCCATGGCTAAAGCTTTTGATTCCAGACTCTCCCTCACATATGGAATGACATATTCAGTTGTAACTTCAACACCAATTTTACTGTAACTTTCAATAGCTTTCTGATGCAATATAGAATCCAACTGTATCACTGGTATATTCACTACCTTACTTGCATACTCCGTTGCCCTAGGCATTAAGCTACAGCAAGATACTACTAAACTACAACCTGATTTTTCCAATTCATAAGCATAATTTGCATAACGCAAAAGATTTATCTTAGGAGTTACCCCGATAGGAGAGGAAAAATTATCTTTTTTTATCAGCCCATTATAAATATGAATATACTCCACATCTGGCAAAAACCTTTTCATAAACTTCTCCACCATTCCAATGGTCACCGGCGTAGTATGAATAAAACCTACCAATTTTGAAGGCATAATACCGCCTCCCCTCTTTAAAAAATCAATATATTATACATTTAACCACCTTTTTTCTTTAGCCGATTTAAATAATTTATCTAATATTTTGAATATAAATCCCATCTTCTAAGGATGGAGCTGCAGGTTTACCCTCCTTAATAGCTTTAAGGAAGCTATAAATACTATGAAGGTGCCCTCCAAGCCAACCAGGTGAGTGTCTTGGAGAAGGAAAACACCTTTCGGGATATCTATTAAAACACTCTATTTTCTTATATCCCCTATTTCCTCCATAAGGACCAGATTTGTCATTTGCATCATAAAACCAAAGCCAATCAGGATTCTCAATGTCGAACTTAAGTGCCCCTTTTTCGCAATAAACTTCTACAATATATTCATTATTAGCACCATAGGCTATCTTACTTGCTTCAATAACTCCTTCAGCGCCATTTTTCATTTTAACTATAGCGAAAAAGGCATCTTCTGTACCCTCCTGCGCATTTTCACTTAAGTATTTAACATCTGCAAGAAGACTATCAAAATCCCCCATAAGATAGCGTGCCATATCAGTAAGGTGACATCCCAAATCTATTATCGCCCCTGTTGCAAGCGCGTTAGGACTTGCGGTTCCTTCTAATCGACTCATAGTGTAATACCTTATATGAAAACCTATAGGTTTACCTATCCTCCCACTATCAATTATCTCCTTTGCCCTTATGGCACAAGGATAAAATCGAGAATGAAAACCAATTCTATGTATCACACTTTTACCTTGCAAAGCTTTTGAAATCTCTAAGGCATCCTCATAATTGGCTGTAAGAGGTTTCTCACAATAGATATGAGTATTCCTTTTTAAAGCCTCTATTACAACCTCTTTATGCGTATCATTAGGACTGCACACGTGAACTATATCCAGATCATTTTCAAAAAATTCTTTTATATCAGTGGTCCAAGTCTCAAAACCAAAGTCCTTAGCTGCTTTTTGGGCTGCTTCTTCCGGTAAAGTACATACTGCTTTAAATTTAATATCTATGGGAAGACCACCATAAAAAAACGGTATCGCTCTATATGCATACGTATGGGCCTTTCCCATGAATCCAAATCCTACTATACCCACATTATAAACCTTCATACATACCACCTTCCCTTCAAAACTCTATAGCTTTACCCTCTTCCGCTGACCAATACGCAGCATATATTATCCTTATAGTCTCATAGGCGAGATCAAAATCAGAAAGAGGCTTTCTATCATACCATACGCATTCAACAAAGTCTTGAAGCTCCCCTACATAGCCCCTTAATATCTCATCACATACAAACACATGCTGCCAACCTATATAGGTAGGCAGCATCTCGGCTATAGCAACATCTTCAAGTCCCATTTCATCTAAAAAGTAAGCATCCATGCACCCAGGAGGGGTCAATCTGCAAATTAGACTAGAATCGCTTGTATAAACCTCAACATAGTTATTAGTGCCACCTAAAACCGTGTCAACTGCTATAACCAATGCTTTCGTTCCATCGGAAAAGGTAAGCGTTAAAGTAGCCACATCCTCCACATCCCAAGGTTTAGCCCTTATATAGCTTCTTTCCCCCTCCCTTATAGCGTTAGTAGCCACTCCCACATCACAACTTACCTTTTTAACAATTATATTTTCTCCTCGCGATTCCGATTCACATTTCTTAAGCCAAAGAAGCCCAGAAAGAGGATGACAACCTATTCTTATTAAGCTTCCTCCCCCTGTTTTATTCCAATATCCTGCGAGGGGAGAGCTCGAACCAGCTAAACTCTCCTCACCTTTCATGAATAAAATTTTGCTTTTCCTCTTTCTAATTATTTCGGCTGCTTTCTGGATTGTCGGAGCATAGACATAGTTTTCAGCATACATAAATAATCTGTCGCTATTCTTAACAATCCTTTTGAGCCTTTCAATTTCCTCTAAAACATACTCATACATAACCTTCTTCGAAACATTTTTACCTATCGGCTCTAAATCCCCTTCACGACCAAAATACCCAGTTAGCGGTTTCTCACAGATAACGTGTTTACCAGCCTCAAAAGATTCCATTACCATCACAGAATGCAAGAAAGGAGGAGTACATATATCTACGACATCTATCTCCTTATCATCAAGGATGTTTCTATAATCAGTAAACGCCTTTTCGATCCCATAAATCTCTGCCATCTTCTTAGCTTTCTCCTCAACTATATCCGCTACTGCTTTAATCCTTACAGGGATACCGCTTATTTTTTTATAACCATTTAGATGAAGATAGGAAGCGTAACCGCTCCCTACTATCCCAACCGTTAAAGGTTTTGCCGTCCTTTCCAACTTTAAACACCTCCTATTTCATGATAAATAAAGGGCCGTTGGCATTGCTTCATGCCAACGGCCCTCTTTCTAATCGAAACTCAACTCCTATAAGGATATATGCCAAACTGCTTAAAGAACTCTATACCCTTTTTAATATCCTCTTCATAATTATCAAAAGTGTTAGCCTCAATAGCTATAATCTCCTTGTAACATATCCTCTTAAGGACATCTATTAGCGCAGCATAATTATAGCTATCGCTTAAGCTTGGCATTAATCTCTTGGGAAACTCCGTTAATGGGTTATCTATATGAATATGCTTCACATATTTCTCATATTTAGCTATGTCTTCCACGCTTCTTCCAACAGCTACAAGCCACCTAAGATCACACATGGTCTTTAAGTTATATTTTCCGAACTTTTCTATGAAATCCACAGCTTCAGGAATGGAGTTAATGAAATTAGAAAGACTTGGTGCTAAAGGCTCAAGTAAAACGGTTATATTATATTCAGCAGTAACATCACAAAGGATATTCAAGAAATCCATAAGTTTATTATAGGCAGACTGAATATCCCCTTCAGTAGGAAGGCTCCTTGACCTACCATTACCAAACACATAATAGCGCGCACCAAGCTCCGCTGTTCTATAAGCTCCTATCTTTAGATATTCAGTCCAATACTTTAAATCAAAATCTGGAGAAGCTATACGAACATCAAGAGGAATAGGATTATCAAAAACTTCACAGGTTATGTCAAGGCTTTTAATTTTCTTAAGCGCTGCTTTAAACTCATCCTCACTAAGCTCTACAATTTCTCTTACCTGAAGCTCTGCACAATCATAGCCCGCTTTCTCTATAGCTTCAAGATCTTTTATTTTGCCAAAGCAAGAGAGCTTCATTTTCATAACCTTTTCACCCCCTAATTTATCTTAACCAATACTTTAATTTCCTCACCATCAGCTGATAGCTTCCTAAAGGCTTCAGGTACTTCTTCCAAAGAACAAACTGAGGTAATCATACTTTTAACATCAAGCTTCCTCTGAGCTATATAGTTCATTACCTCATACATTTCATTAGTGAACATATAGCTACCATAGATGGTCAGCTTTCTTCCAACTATCTCAACAGGGTTTACCTCAACATTCTTCCTTATTATGCCAACTAATACGATATCACCACCATTTCTGACAAGCTTAAACGAGTCTTTAAGAGCTGATGGTACACCAGCAGCAACTATAACCCTATCAAAACCAACTTTATCAACCAAACCTAATAAACTCTCTACTGGTTCATCTTTAACATTTAAAACATAATCCGCCCCAAGCTTTTTAGCAACTTCAAGCTTAAAATCAACCACATCAGTTACTACAATCTTACCTGATCCTAAAACTTTTAAAAATTCCAATATCATTAAACCTATAGGTCCGGCTCCGATAACTGCTACATTCTCGCCCTTTTCGAAATTTCCTTCCTTAGCTGCAGAAAGACATACAGATAATGGTTCTAACAAGGCACCTTCCTCAAAACTAACTTCCTCGTGCAAAGGGACAAGAGCAAATTCAGGAACACAAACATACTCAGCAAAAGCACCGTCACACCGCTTCTTCTCAACACCTAACGTTCTTCCAACGCTTCTTCTATAAGGGCATAAGTTTATCCAACCTCTTTGACAGTAATAACACTTACCACAATAAAGCATAGGGTTAACGCTAACTCTTTGACCAACCCTATCTTTTGAGACACCTGGGCCTACTTCAACAATCTCTCCTGAAAACTCATGCCCAAATATAATAGGTGGTATAGCTCTATCAGAGCCTATCTTGTACTCTTCTACATCAGAACCACATATTCCAGCAAACTTAACCTTTATACAAACCTCACCCTCCTTAGGAATAGGCTTGGGAACCATCTCATAACGCATATCGCCAGGTCCATGAAAGACAACCGCTCTCATGTAATCCATACAAGCTCCCCTCCCCAAAGTTTATACTTAAGGGCGTGACGTTTACTAAAATTGTCACGCCCTTGAACAAGCACATTATGGTGGCCATGCAATTACATAAATATGCTTACCACCTTTTGTAGGACCTTTAAGCACAGCTTCTATGAGCTCAGGATCTCTCTGAGTGATCAGTTTAGCATCCGGCAACTTCCCAGGTGGGAATATAGATAAGATATCATTGTGAAGCTTAAGTAGATAATCGCAAGCTCTTTCTATACAGGCTCTTGCCTTTTCTGCCTTCGCCTTAGTAGCTTTACCAAGTACTCCCTCAGGAGCGGTGATACATTCAATACCTACATTACCTACTTGACAGTGTCCAGGTATCGGATAACCGTATATATCTCCACCCCTATCCACATGACCAGGAGGCAGATAACCCTTTATAGTTGTATCCTCCGCATGCTCCATATCACAGAACTCCGGGAAAAGAGCTAAAGAAATAGATGTTTCAGCCTCATCCGCATGCTGAAATGGCGTCTCAAATGGACCACCGTGCTCCTTATCCATAAGAGTCTGTCCCATAACGCGCGGCAGATCCACGAAGAGTATTAAAGCTGGAACTTGATACTTTTTAGCCCATTCCTGAATAGCTGAAGGAATAATATATTCCTGCCCATGCATACTTATGAATATCTGTTTTCTAAATCCGGTATTCCAGTAACCCGTTATTATAGCTCTTATCATAGCAGCGAAAACATCATCAGGAAGAGGAACTGTACCCGGTTGACCAATGTGATGGAATGGATGCGAACCATACCATATCGGAGAAGCTATAGTACAGCCAGCCTTAGCCGCAACCATTTCAGCTATCCTCGTCACAATAAAGGTATCTTCACCCATTGGACCTGCGCTCCCATGATTCTCTGTTGAACCCACGGGAACTAAAAGAATATCATTAACCTTTAGCCTCTCTTCAACATCTCTCCTAGTCATCGTGTGATAGTACATCTTATTAGGTTTTTCAATACAACCTTCGTTTGGAAATTTCCACTCTCCCATCATCTACCCTCCTTACTTTCAAGGATCTTTTTAAGGATATAGAATAACCTTTATATCCTTAGACTTTCCTGATGCTAACTCCTCAAAGATCCTCGGACCCTCACTTAATGGATACACACCTGTAATAATCTTCTCTACATCCATCTTGCCGCTTTTAAGTATCTCAAGGCCTTCAATCATCTCTGTTATATACATATAGGTCCCTTTGAAACACAGTTCCCTTGCAACAGCCATCTTGTAATCGATATCTACTGTAGTTGCACCAAGACCTATCCATATGACAGTCCCTCCATTACGAACCATCTGAGCGCTATCCTTAACAGTTTCAGCAAAACCAACAGCATCAAAAACCACATCAGCTCCTGCATCATTAGTCATCTTTCTCACAACCTCAGATGCCTTCTCCCTATTTGGATTTATAATCACATCTGCCCCACACTCTTTAGCCATCTGGAGTCTATTATCTAATACCTCCATCGCAAATACCCTCTTAGCTCCATAGTACTTCGCAGACATGACTGTCAAAAGACCTATAGGTCCAGCACCATAAACCGCTACCTCCTTACCCTCTAAGCTACCTACATGCTTTACAGCACGAAGAACATTAGCTAAAGGCTCTATCAAAGCAGCTGCATTGAAGGAAACGTTATCGGGTAGCTTTATAACCTTATTAGCTGGAGCAACTACATATTCCGCCATAGCCCCATTGTAAGAACCCGCCTTCATCGTAGTACCTATTATCCTACGGTTTTCACAAATGTTAATAAATCCAGCTTTACAGTTAGGACAATCACCACAATACAAATTGGTCTCAACTATTACACGATCCCCAACATTGATTCCCTTTACCCCTTCGCCTAACTTAGCTATCTCACCTGAGAACTCATGTCCCATAATAAGAGGGGGTACTCTAAAGGGAGATTTCCCTCTATAACCGTTTAAGTCTGAACCACATATGGAAACAGCTTTTACCTTAATTAGAACCTCTCCTTGCTTAGGTTCAGGGGTTTCCACATCTACATACCTTATATCCCCTGCACCGTAAAAAACTAAAGCTTTCATATTTCTGCCCCCCTTTATTTATTTTGTTGGCTCCCCCACCAGGTGGTGGGGGGAGCCAACCTGATCGAACTCTTATTTCTTTACCTGAGTTATAGCAAGTAAGAGATCATCGACGATTTCACTACCTACAGCACTTCTTACCATATCAGCAACGCCCTTTGCTGCTTCTTTCATTCTCTGCCTCATTTCCGGTGTAACCTCTATAATTTCCATACCTTTCTTCTGAAGCTCAACCAACATAGCGCTAGTTTGAGTTTTAGATTCCTTAAACAGATATTCGCTAACCTCGTTAGTTACATCAGTTACTGTCTTCTGATAGTCAGCAGGCATACCATCATATAGCTTCTTGTTCATTATGTAGGTAAACACAAAACATATATGATGTGTATTAACCACATATTTCTGAACCTCGTAGAACTTAGCAGACCAAATTATCTCGTATGGGTTCTCCTGAGCATCTACTATACCCTGCTGCAAGGCTACGTAAAGTTCAGCAAAGCTAAGAGGCGTAGGATTAGCTCCCAAAGCTCTCCAGAAAGCTAAATGATATTTGTTTTCCATAGTCCTTATCTTCAAACCCTTAAGATCATCTATACTCTTTACCGGTTTCTTCGTAGTGAGCTCGCGGAAGTAAATAGGTGTAAACATAAGAAGCTTAAAGCCAGCCTTTTCGTAATCTGGAATAAGCTTACCTTTAAACGGATCTAATGCCTTTTTTGCAACATCCAAATCATCAAAAAGCATAGCTATATCAAACACAGCAAGCTTAGGAACAAAACCAACCATGGGAGCGGTAGTTAAAGAAACCATAGCTATATTTCCAGCCTGACAACTTTCAACGGTTTCTCTATCTCCTCCAAGCTTAGAGTCAAGATATAGCTCAACCTTTATTTTTCCATTAGATTTCTTCTCAAGTAACTCCTTAAAAAGCTTAGCAGCTAATACCCTTGGAGTATCTTGAGCGCTAGGATAGGCCCCTGCTAACTGCAAAGTGTACTGTTGGGCATACGCTGGAACATCGCCCACTACCAAGCCCATAAGCCCTATCACTAAACTAACCACCACTACACCCGCTAGAAGCTTTTTCATCACTGCTCCCCTCCTCTAAGAGAGATTTTTAAATCTCAGAAAAAGACCGCTAAGTTAAAACCTTATCTCATCACCCCCTTCTAACTAAAATCAAGCTAATATCTGGTATATAAGTCACTAGAAAGAGCGCAACTATAAAAGCCAAGATAAATGGTATAGCCTGCTTTCCGACATCCATAACAGGTCTCTCTACAAGCGGACAGGCAACGAAGAGATTAACACCAAAAGGTGGTGTTGCCATACCTACAGCTAAATTTATAGACATTACTATTCCCAAATGCACGGGATCTATACCTAAAGCTACAGCTGCTGGCAAAAGCATCGGTGCTAATATGGCTATAACTGGTCCTATATCCATAAACATACCTATGATAAGGAAAAGAACATTTAAACCCAATAAGAAAAGAGCTGCATTGCCACCGAAGTTAGTCACTATAAAATCCCTAACGACCTGTGGAACTTGAAGTAGCGCTAAAACACGTCCAAAAACTATAGCTAAGGATAGAAGCATAACTATTGGAGTGTAAGCCCTAACAGAGTTAATCAGTATTCTTGGAAGATCCTTAAGGCTTAAAGTCTTGTATATAAAAAGACAAGCTAAAAAGGAGTAAAAGACCGAAATAACAGCCGCTTCCGTAGGAGTAACAACACCTGTATATATCCCTCCTAAGACAATCACTGGACTTAAGAGAGCCCAAAAACTCTCTCTAAAAACTCTAAAGAAACCTCTAGATCTTAACTCGTTATATTTAGTTTGGATTCTTACCCTATCCTCACCTTTAGTCACAGCATATATATAAGCATAGGCCATCAAGCATAAACCTATCGTTATCCCAGGGAAAATACCTGCTATAAACAAATCCCCTATAGATGTTCCGGTTACAACACCATATGTCACAAAGGGAATGCTCGGAGGAATTATTACGCCTAAACCACCAGCAGTCGCTATCATTCCAGCAACAAAGGTCTTATCATACCCTAGGGAAATTAAAAAAGGTATAGCCATACTCCCCACGGCTGCAGTTGTAGCCACACCTGATCCCGAAATAGCCCCATAAAACATAGCTGTAGCTATAGTAGCCATAAGCATCCCAGCTCTAACCTTCCCTAAGAAGAACACAAAGAAGTCGAAGAGCTTTTCAGATATCTTACCTCTCGTCATTATATCTCCAGCTAGTATGAAAAGCGGGATAGCAAGTATAGGGGTATTATCAAGAGCATTTACCATATTTCTAATCACAAAGTTTATATTCCCAGCAACGAAACGAGGATTTAATAAACCAGGAATTATCGTAGCCAAACCGAGCGAAACCAATAAAGGAACGCCCAATAGCAAACAAACAAGCATTACGATAAAAGCTATAGTTCCCATGTTATTTCCTCCTTCACTTTTCTGCCTTTAAGGTACTCAAACCTTGCTTCCTAAACATTTCTATTATGCTTTGAATAGACCTAACAGTTGCAAGAAAGAATCCCACATTAGCTGAAAAATAAACCAAATACATAGGAATCTCCATAGCAGGGCTTGTTTGCCCACTATCCTTTATCATCTTAACTACAGGGATGGAGTTCACAAATAGATAAACAAAGAAAATCAAAACGAAAAACTCCACACCTATCTTTAAAAATCTCTTAATATTTAAAGGTAATACTTCAACCAAAGAATCAACCCTTAATATCGTTTTTTTCCTTATGCTATAACCTATACTTAAAAGAGAAGACCATACAAATAGATACCGGCAAACCTCTTCAGCCCAGGAGAGCGACGATCCAACCACATAACGCATAAAAACTTGAAGCATCATCACACAAGCAATCAAAACGAGAAAGATGCTTAAAATTAGCTCCTCTAAATGCTGATCTATCCATCTTACAACAGCCACCCTCTATCCCTCCTTTAAAAATAAAAGGCGGTAGCGAAAACTCTAACTACCGCCTTTAAATGTCTTTATGTTTTTCCCTCCTCTTTTCTGTGACTCTTAAGCTGAGGAGAATATATCCATATAAACTTGAGGGGCTCGTCTCCCGTGTTAACGATAGAGTGATACTCTCCTGGAGGATTATAAATACACACTCCCGGTTCTAAAGGTATCTCCTCATCCTTGGTTATAAACTTTCCTCTACCCTGTAAAAAAATCATAACCTCTTCCTCATTGTCATGCTTATGCTCTGGAACCCTACTTCCCACATAAGTCTCGTTTATACCTACAGCTAAATTTTTAGCCCCTACAGTTTTTTCTGAAACCAATATCCACGACTTTCTTGGAGGCTCTCTATATTCTCCCTCTACCTCACTTATGCGAATAACTTTTACTCTCGACATACCCCTACCCCCCTATTAGAAGATATTTGGATCCATTTCAATATCCCATATACTCTCTAATTCCTCCTGAGGAATATCGAATACCGAGTTATGCGGAGGCAACGGTTCCTCCCTCATAAACTCTGGAATTCTCTTAAACCTCTCCGACACTCCAGCAAGCTCATTAAACTTTCTCTCAATATTTAAAACTTCAACCCCTATATGTTTTGCATCCTTAAAACTTAAATCCCAACCATACCTCGCTCTAAATAGTCCACCTAATAAATCCGGATTTTTAATAAAAGCGGGTCTTATAAACAAACACACTCCCATCGAATCTATCAATGCTGCCCTTATCTGAAGCTGCCTCGATATGCGAACCTGCCCTTCTTTAGAAAGCGGATCATGATACCTCACGGTTTCAAAGGCATTACCAGCTGTATGATCTGCACCCATTGTAGACGTAGCATACAATACTCCATTTCCTTTCAACCCTCTTGGATCATAAGCGGGCATAGCCTGCCCTTTGACTACCGGAACCCTTCTTACACCAAAAGCCTGGCCTGTGAAAGCCGCACCATTACCTATAACTCTACCTAAAACCGTTCCTTCTCCTATCTGTCTTATCAAATCTTTTGCTCCCTTCGCATCTCCAAACTTTATAACCCCAGCTTCCATAGCTACACCTATAGCCGCGCCAATCTCTATTGTGTCAACACCAACCTCATTGCATAGATGATTCAACTCAGCTACCGCATCCACATCTCCTATACCACAGTTAGGTCCCAATAAAACAACACTTTCATATTGAAGAGTCGCCACTATCTTTTTACCAGCTTTGTCTGGGAAAATATGACTACACATTATAGTACAACTTGGTACACACTGAGTCCCGCTTTTACCACAACCTCCTCTACTTCTTATAAGCTCAGCCACCGCCGGACCTGTAAAGTTATCAGCAAACTCAAACTGCCCCACGCTAAAGTTCCTCGTTGGGAGAAACCCTAATTTATTAACCATCTCTAAGATATCGAGGGTTCCATATTTCCTCCTATTCTGGCTCTTAGGATCCTCCTTAAGAATCTTTGCAACCTCCTTGACAATATCGCTTAGCAATTTGGGGTCATGATAATCAGGTTCAACCGTTTCAGAATCATCTACAACTATCGCTTTTATTCCCTTCGATCCCATCACAGCCCCCAAGCCGCCTCTTGCAGCATACCTTACTTGCTCTAACCTATCATCAGTGAGAGCTATACCAGCACCGTAAAGCTTCATCTCCCCAGCAGGACCTATACATATAAGTCCTTTTCTATCTCCAAACTCCTTCCTTAATAGGTCAAAAGTCTCACTAACAACTTTTCCCTTAAGATAGGGGGCATCAATAAGCCTCGCTTCACGAGCGCTAACATATAAGACCCTAGTCTGCTCTCTATCTGGAATATCTTCTAATATTATTGCCTTTACACCTATCCGTGCCAGCTTTTTACCAGCACTACCACCAGAATTGCATTCCTTTACGCCACCAGTAAGCGGACTTTTACCACCAATAGAAACTCTTCCACTTGTGCTTAAATTAGTATCAGCAAAATATCCAGAAGAAATTATTAGCTTGTTATATCTACCCAAAGGCTCACAGGTTGGTGGAACCTCATCTAATAAAACCTTAGCTATATAATATCTACCAGCATATTTACGTTCCTCCGATGTTGCGATCGACTCCTTAATTTCACCAGTTTTTGTGTTAACTCTAATTATCCTTCTCATTAACTTTATACCCCCCTTAGTTTAATCTTAAACTTGAACCAAGCTTAATTAGAAGGGAGTTTATAGAAGAAGCTAACTTCTCATCTATCTCTACGCCTTCTTTCTTGCTTTTCCCCTCTTTCCTAAACTCTATTTCACCAGGTATAAGAATCTCTTCAACACCACATGCTTTTTTAAGATTTTTAACCGTTTCAAAGTAATTTTTCATCTTTCTTCTAAACTCAGCTACGTCTATAAAACGAGAAACATCTATAACTATACATGAAGCTCCTACTCTTGTTGGCCCCTCAAGGATATGAAAAGATTTAAGCTGATTTCCATATCCGGATCCAGCCAATAATCCACAAACGATATCCACGGCCATAGCTAAAGCAGAACCCTTAGGTCCACCTATCGGCATTAATGTTCCCTCAAGGGCCTTTTCAGGATCAGTAGTCGGTTTGCCCTCACAATCTAAGGCCCATCCCTCCGGTATCTTCACGCCCTTTCTCTGAGCCTCTCTTATCTTACCTCGCGCTACAACGCTTGTTGCCATGTCCATAGTAAAATTCATACCATCGCCAGGTATGGAAAGAGCTATGGGATTCGTTCCCAAAAATTTTTCAGCAGCTCCCCACGGAGCCATCGAAGGCGCTGCATTAGAGACCATCAAAGCCATCATTCCCTGTTCAGCTGCCCTTTCAGTATAACAACCAAGACAACCCACATTATTAGTATTACGTATTAAAGCCATACCTATACCATATTTTTTCGCCTTCTCAATAGCCTTTTCCAAAGCTAGATAACCAGCCACCATACCTATACCATCTTTACCATCTATAAGAAGAGTAGCTTCTTCATCATATAAAACTTCTACTTCGGTAGGCAACTTAAGTTGTCCTCCCTCAACTCGCATAGCTATTACGTTTAAAAGATATATACCGTGCGTCGAAACTCCTCTCATGTCTGCTCTCACCAATATCTCAGCTATTCTCTTAGCATTTTCATGACTCTCTCCTAATCTTCTTAAAATATCTTCCGTAACAAGCTTTAACTTTTCCACAGCAACCTTCAAAGCCCTCTGCCTCCCCTTGACCTATTTACTCTTCCCTTAAACCAAGTCTTTCCAAAACCTCGCGAAGATTGTTATACTCTACGCTTGATACCCCTGTCTTAAGAACCTCTCTCTTTTTATTCTCATCAGCCACTCTTTTTAATGCTTTCTCTAAAATAATCCCAGCCTCTTCTCTTTTTATCACTACAACCCCATCGTTATCTCCCAAAACTAAATCACCCGCATTAACTACTACACCACCAATAGAAAGGGGATAATTTATCAACCCCAAGGCTTCCTTAGAAGTACCTCTAATAGAAAAACCTCTGCAAAAAATCGGAAAACCCATACTAACTATCTCTTCAGAGTCCCTAATGCAACCATCTATTACTAAACCTGCAATACCTTTCGCCATAGCCGAAACAGTCATTAGCTCTCCCCAATAACCATATTCATAAGCACCACTAGTTACAGCAACAATGACATCTCCTTCCTCTGCAACTTCTAAAGCCTTATGAAGCATAAGATTATCACCAGGAGCGCATTGAACAGTTATAGCAGAACCGCATAACTTCATTCCCCAATATATAGGTCTTATAAAATTAGAAACCGCACCTTTACGTCCAGCAGCTTCATACACGGTCGCTGAGGACAGAGATTTAAATGCACTTATGATCTCCTTCTCTGGTCGCCTAAAGCTTTTAATAACATGAATCAAGCCCACTACCCCCCATCTATCTAAGGTTAACCTCCACACATAGCAACAAACAAATGAATTTCATCCCCATCATAAACCAAATCATTACTACCTATCCTAAAAGACCCTCTAACGAAAACTATATCTGCCAACAGATCTTCCTTAATCCCGATTTTCTCGGCTACTTCCCTTAAAGGTAATGAACCATTTACAGACAATTCACAAGTAAATCTACTTAAAATACCATGTCCTACTATTTTTACCATTCCCATCTTTCCATTTATATTGTAATTGCTTATTAGAAGAGATGTCAATTGGGTTTCTATCAATAAATAAAATATGCTTCCATATAGTGGAAGCACAAGAATAACCCTTATCCTACGAGGATTTTACTTAGAGGGATAATTTAGCAGTCCGATTTCATAAATTCGTGGAACTCTCAATAGGTTCTACTACTCCCAAAAATATATGCTCTCTATCAAAACTCCCGTAGTAAGCATGAAGCACTGCTTTGTGAACCATTAGCTCCATAAAGTTTCCTTTCAATATTGCTGGATATGGAACTAGATCTTTAAATATAGGTTTTGTTATTTCAAGAGAAAGGCTCTTGGCCTTATTCACAATTTCTATCTCACTAACTAAGGCTTCGTCACAATTTAATCCCATAGCCACTAACCTCTTAAGTAGCCCTTTAGAAAAAGCAATTATCAACTCCTTACCTCCCTTTAGTCCCATGAAAACAACCACTTCCGGTAAATTACAACTATAATCTTCATGAGTGCTTTCCACCTTTTCCCACAAAATTCCACCGAACTTTCTATCAATCTCTCCCTTAATTATTTCTATCATGGCTTACCTCCTCCAAAAGTTCTTTAGCATGCCTTAAGGCTACCTCAGATGTTCTTCCTGAAAGCATTCGCGCTATTTCCTTTAGCCTATCTTCCCCTCTAAGAAGCTTGACTTTACTTTTGACTCTACCTTCCTCCATAATCTTATCCACAAAATAGTGATAGTCTGCCTTTGAAGCTATGGAAGCAAGATGAGTAATACATATGACTTGTTTTTCCTTAGAAAGCTTTTTTATCTCCTCTCCTAGCATATTAGCTACATCCCCTCCAATCCCCACATCTATTTCATCGAATATAAGAGTTGGAACCCCATAGTTTTTAGAGATAGCACACTTTAATGCAAAGCTCAATCGAGAAATCTCTCCACCAGAAGCAATTTCACTAATCTTTCTAAGCTCATCTTTAGGGGAAGGGGCCATTAAAAACCTCACCGTGTCTAACCCCTCAGGTCCAAACTCCCCCTTAACCAAGTGGATCCTAAATACTATGTTACCCATGGCAAGCTTTTCTAGGATTCTCCTAACTTCCCCCTCAAGCAAGCTAGCACATCTCTTTCTTTCCTCAGATATCCTGTCTCCAAGAGAGTAAAGGATCTTGTGAAGCTCTTCCCTCCTTTTTTTAAGCACCTCTATTTTATCCTCTACGTCCCCTAGATCTTTCAAATTTTCCCTCCATCGAGAAGCAAGCTCGAGCAACTCCTCAATCTCTCTAACACCATGCTTTTTCTTCAACCTTCTTATAAGAGAAAGTCTTTCCTCTATGGTCTCAATGTTTTCTTCCTCAAGATCTAAAAGTTCAAGTTTCCTAGATAGTATAGAGGAAAATTCCTTAAGAGAGAAAATAAACGCGTTAAACTCTTCAATAAATCGCGAAAGCTCCCTTTCGTACCTTGTTATTTTTTCGAGAAGCCTCTTAAGTTCACTAATCTTATCTAAAATCCCCTCGCTCCAACTTCCGCCTTCCAATAGATTTAAAGCCTCTTTAATTGAAACTTTAAGCTCTTCGATATTAAGCAGTCTATCCCTTTTTTCTAAAAGCTCCCTCTCCTCATCCACCTTAAGCGATGCCCTTTCTATCTCTTGGAGATAGAAAAATAATTCTTCCTTCCTTCTCTTAAGTTCATCCTTACTCTTTTCAAGCTCCCTTAAATCATCAACTAACGCAGTATACTCTTTATATAGTCTTTCATACTCCTCCAACAACCCCTTTATAGATTCCCCTCCATATCTATCAAGAGCTTTAAGCTGATTACTCTCCTTTAAAATCCAGCCATGTTCAAGTTGACTGTGAATTTCGAATAAGGATGATCCTATCTCTTTCAAAAACCCAATAGGTACGCCTCTGCCTTGATAGAAGGCTTTACTCCTCCCTTCAGGGTATACTTCCCTTCTTAAAATTATCTCCTCTCCTTCTTCATCGAAAACAGCTTCAACCTCAGCCTTATCCGCTCCACTTCTTATCACTTCCTCCCCTACTCTTTTACCTAAAAGAAGAGATAAAGCTTCTACTATTATGGATTTACCAGCCCCTGTTTCTCCCGTTAAAACATTTAGACCAGGATGAAACTCCATCTCGAGTTCTTCAATTATAGCAAAGTTCCTTATTCGAATTTCCTTAATCACCTGGTACCACTCCAAGCTTAAGTTTCTTTCTTAAAAGCTCAAAAAAGCTCCTTCCTTTAAAGGTTATCATTCTAGCAAAAAATGGCGCCTTTTTTATAAATACCTCATCCCCTGGAAGAACCCTGAATCCTATTTGTCCATCTTGCGTAAGCATTATATCTTCGTGATCCGCTTCTACAATTATTCTAACAGAAGATTGCAAAGGTATTATAATCGGCCTTGCATAAAAAGTATGAGCACATATAGGAGTTAAAACCATACCGGGAAGAGCAGGGTGAAGAATTGGACCACCTGCTGAAAGAGAATAGGCTGTAGAACCCGTAGGAGTGGATATGATTAAACCATCAGCAGGATAAGAGGCAAAATACTCTTCATCTATGAAAACCCTAAGATTAATCAACCTAGCGAATGCCCCCTTCATAATCACAAACTCATTCAAAGCATAGAAAACCTCTCCCTTAAAGCTAGCCTCAAGCATCATTCTTTCATCTATTTCAAACTTGCCCTCTAAAACTTTAGACAAAGCTATCTCTAGGGTCGAAACGCTTTCTGAAACCAGAAAGCCAAGCCTACCCACATTTATACCTAACATTAAAACACCATAAGGAGCAAGAAGCCTTGCAGCCTTAAGAAAGGTTCCATCCCCCCCCACGATAAGCGCCACCTTAACCGCTTTAGCAAACTCATAATCATCTAAGGCAAGCTCTTCCCTTTTAAGGAAAACCCCTCCTTCTCTGGTTAAAAAGACCCTAATTCCTTTATCATTAAGCCAAGACAATATTCCATAAGCTATCTCTCTTGCAGGCTCTCCCTTTTGAGGATTTACTACTAATCCCCAAGAACAGCGTGAGCAGACTCCACTACTGATAGTACCATCTCCTTTCTAAAACAATTCTCTTTTTCCTTAAAACCTATATATAAAAGAAATTCTATATTGCCTTCAGGACCTTTTATAGGAGAATAGGTCAAACCCAAAGGGTAAAAACCTAACTTTTCTTTGACAAAGCTGATTATATCCTCAATGACATTTAAGTGAATCTTTTTATCTTTTACCACGCCACCCTTAACATTCTCACGCCCTGCCTCAAACTGAGGCTTTACAAGTACAATACCCTCACCACAGCTTTCTTTAAGCACACCCTTAACAGCTGGTAAAACCTTCTTAACAGATATAAAGGAAAGATCCATAGCAAAAAAGTCTACATCCTCAGGAACCACTTCCTTATTTAGATACCTCGCATTAAAACGCTCTATTAAAACAACCCTAGGATCATTCCTCAAGCTCCAGTGAAATTGCCCGTAACCAACATCCACAGCATAGACTTTAAAGGCACCCTCTCTAAGCATACAATCGGTAAAGCCCCCTGTTGAGGCTCCTACGTCCAAGCAAACTTTTCCTAAAAGAGATATTTTAAATTCGTCTATAGCTTTTTTAAGCTTTAACCCTCCCCTGCTAACATAAGGACAGGCATTTCCTCTTATTTCTATGTCTGCATTCTCTGGAACTTTCTCACTTGCCTTGTTCACCCTTTTACCATTAACGAAGACCAAACCCGCCATAATAGCTCTCTGCGCTTTCTCTCTACTTTCAAAAAATCCTCTTAAGACTAGAAGGTTATCTATTCTTTCCTTTTTGAACCCAGAAAAGTTCTCCAAGGAGCTCCCCTCTCTCCCCATGTTCTATAAACCTATCTGGAATAGCAAATATATTAAACTCCTTAGGGAAAATACCTTGAGAAATAAGGAGAGAACCGATTTCCTCTCCAACCCCACCGATTCTGGCTCCCTCTTCAAAAACGCAAATCTTATCGAACTTAAGAGCGTTTTCAACTATCGCTTTTGTATCTAGAGGCTTTGCAAAGGCTAAATCTATAACCTTAAAACCAGTAAGCCCCAAAGCAAACTCATGTGTAGGTCCTAATGAAAAGGCAACCCCTTCGCTACCATCTCTTATAACTTGGGATTTACCTATTTCCACAGAACCAGGGGGTTTTTCCCATTCAGGCAAAACCTTGGTATAGCCCCTTGGATATCTAATTACAACAGGACAATCTAAATTTAAGGCCATGTGAAACATGTCTCTCAAGGAAACTCCATCCCTAGGACAACCTATGATAAGATTGGGAATGCAACGCAAAAACACTAAATCAAAGACACCATGATGGGTTGGGCCATCATCTCCAACAATCCCTCCTCTATCTACAGCTATAATTACAGGAAGCTTCTGAAGAGCTATATCATGTATTAACTGGTCGTAAGCTCTTTGCAGAAAAGTAGAATATATAGCCACAATAGGCTTTAATCCCCCACGGGCAAGTCCAGCTGCAAGGCCAAGCATATGCTGTTCAGCTATACCCACATCTATAAAACGAGAGGGATATCTTTTCGCAAACTCATCAAGACCGGTTCCCTTTTTCATAGCAGCAGTTAGACAAACCACCCTTTCATCCTTAGAAGCAAGCTCTAAAACAACTTTACCGAATATAGAACTGTAAGATTCTCCTTCTTCCTTTTTAACTATCTTAAATGCTGGAGCTCCATGAAAAGTCTCCGGATCCTTTTCAGCAGGAGAGTAGCCTTTACCCTTTTTAGTCAGAACATGGATAACAACTGGCTTATCAACCTCCTTAGCATTTCTAAAGACACGCTCCATAAGTTCTATATCATGTCCATCAATAGGCCCCCAGTGGATCAAACCAAGCTCCTCGAAAATCGAACCTTTTATCAAAAACTTTCTAAATCTTCCTTTTAAATCTTCAAGAAACTCCTCGAGCCCCCTACCTAAAGGTAAATTTCTAACAAAAGAACGAACCCTCTTTTTGAATCCGAGCCAGCCGCGTCTTAATCTTAATCGAGCAAGGTGAGAGGCAATGGCACCAACTCTTGGACCTATAGCCATTTCATTATCATTTAGGATTATAATTAGCTTTCTTTTAAGCACACCTATGTGATTTAAAGCCTCAAGAGCCATGCCAGACATTAGAGAACCATCTCCTATAATTGCAACTACATCGCTTTTCCCTGAAAGTACCAACCCTAAAGCCCAAGACAAGGAAGTACCACTATGACCGACTATAAACCTATCAGCAAGGCTTTCATTAGGATTAGGAAAACCACTCAGTCCCCCACGTTTTCTTATAGTATTAAAAAGGGCTTTCCTTCCAGTTAAAATCTTAAAAGGATAACACTGATGCCCCACATCCCAAATTATGTAATCCTTAAAAGGGTCCCAAACCCTTAAAAGAGCTATAGTTAGCTCTACTACACCCAAATTTGAAGCCAGGTGCCCCCCGTTATTGCCTACCACATCAACTATCTTTTCCCTAATTTCTGAAGCAAGAAGCTTAAGCTCATTAAGGGAAAGCTTTCTAAGGTCTTCTATATTCTCTATCTTCTCAAGAATCAAGCTTCTTCAAGCCTCCTCAAAACCATTAAAGCCAACTCCTTTAAATCCTCTCCCTTCTCACCAAACATGGAAGCTAAAAGCAGAGCTTCTTCAATAAGACGCTTAGCCTCTTCCCTTGACTTCTCCAAGCCATAAACACCAGGGTAGGTTAGTCTCTCCTCTTTACCAAAATCCAAAATATCATCTACTATTTGAAAGGCAATTCCCAATCTCTCCCCGTATTCGGTTAGGACATGAAGCTCATTATAAGAAGCCCCGCCTACTATTCCACCACATCTAACGGAAGCTCTTATAAGGGCCATGGTCTTCTTGGAATGAATCTCCTCTATTTTGCCATCAGTTATATCAAGGAGCTGCCCCCCAACCATTCCTGATGGACCAGCCGCATAGGCTATCTCAAAAAGCACTCTTTTGAGAACTTCCCCATTTAGCTCCTTCCCAAGCACCTCAAAAGCATAAGTTAAGAGGGCATCTCCCGCAAGTAAAGCTACAGCACATCCAAACTTTTTGTGTGAAGACAGTTTGCCTCGACGAAAGTCATCATTATCCATACAGGGAAGATCATCATGAATCAAAGAATAATTGTGAATAAGCTCTATAGCACAAGCTATAGGGAGAGCTTGAGTTAGATTCCCGCCTACAGCCTCACAAGAGGATAAAACCAAAAGCGGTCTAAATCTTTTACCCCCAGGGAAAAGAGAATACTCTATTGCCTCTTTAAGAAGAAGCGGAGCCTCCCTAAGTTCCATACACTTTTTTAAAGCGTCTTCTATAAGCTTGACTTTGTTATTCAGGGACAAATTCTTCACTCCTCTCTTTTCATCTATTATGATTATATCAGCTTATGCTATACTTCTAAAAGAAGAAGGAAAGGAGGAAGAAACCATGAGAGTTAAAAGTATAGTATTTATAATTATTTTACTACTAATAGCAGGCCTAGTAAAAGCAGAGGAAAACCCATTTCTTAGAGATGCAAAAATTAAGCTTGCTAACGCTAAGAGGATAGTTATCATACCCTTTTCCACCACTTCCCAAGACCCTATGGGAATAGAAAATAGAAGGCTCCTCTTTGCCATCAGACAAGGATTTGAATGTATGGGAAAACTTGTAATACCTGAAGAAGACGTTTGGGCTCTCCTTAAGGAAAAAAAGCTAATAGAAAGGGAAAACGAACAAGCCAAAAAACTTAAAGAGCAATTAAGAATCTATGGGTTTAGTAAGGAAATCCAGGATTACCTGAAAGAAATTGACCCTCAATTTTTAAGCGAGCCCTTTATGCTTTCTCTAACAGAAGAACAGGTCAAAGAGATAGCTAAAAGGTTCAACGCCGACATAATAGTAAGAGGTTGCATCGTTGATTACGGGGTCATGGATGTTTCTAGCGGTAGTCCTCTAAGCAATCTTATAGGAGGAGTAGCCCCATTCATAACAGCTCAAAGAATAGGTATAGCTATAGCTGCCGGTAGCTACATTCCTTCCGTAGACAAACAGGGAGTAATACAGATGACTATATACCTTCACGATGGAATAAATGGAAGACTCCTTTATGGAAAATCCCTCTTTTCAACATACAAACCTCTCTTCTCTAACCTTGAGACAAAATTTGTTCTTCTTAGAGGAGCATTAAAGAGGGCCTTGGATACCTTTTTTAACGAGCTTTCTATAAATAACTAAGGCTTATTAACCTCCTTCCAAGCTTTATAAAGTTTTTTATCATAAAAATTAGGAAAAAGCGCTCTTAAGAACAAAAAAATCCTGTAGCGTCGAGGCCAAATAAGTACTCTTTTTCTCTTTAAATAAGCCTTATAAACAGCTTCAGCAAAAAGAGAGGGATCCTCTCTTTTACCTATAGGTGGATGCTTTAGACTCCCTAAAGTTTTTTCAGTAAAGTCGGTTTTAATCCTTCCTGCTTCCACATTAAGAACATTTATATCCCTTTCTACTAGCTCAGCTCTCAAACTCTCCATGATAGAGCTTAAGGCAGCTTTACTTGCACCATAACCTCCCATAAAAGGAACAGGAAGACGAGCTGTTATAGAGGAGATATTTATTATAGTACCTCCCCTTACCATGTACTTTAAGGCTTCCTTAGTTAATCTAAAAGGAGAAAAGAAGTTAACTTCAAAAACTTGTCGCAAATCTTTCTCCTCCATAGAGCTAAAACTCTCGTAAATTCCAAGACCTGCTGCATTTATAAGTAAATCTATCTTACCAAAAATATCCAAGGCTCTTTCAACTATTTCCTTTTCATTACCTATTAAAGCATCATAAAAACAACACTCTACCTTAACTTCAGAAAGCTCCTCTTTAAGGGAAAGAAGCTTCTCTTCAGATCTTCCACATAGAAGAAGAGAAAATCCTCCTTTTCCAAATTTTAAACTTAATGCTTTTCCTATTCCACCAGTAGCACCCGTTATGATACAAACCCTTAGATCTCTTGTACTCATCAATATAAAGTATACCACTTAATCAAGAACCTAAACATAGTTTAAAAACGATAAATAAGTGTTATAATAACCTTATGAGGATTGCGATAAAAAGGTTATCTACCATAACTTACGATGAGATTAGGGACAAAGTAAGAGAAATATTTGATCTTCTTGGAGGAATTGAAAAATTTTTATCTCCCAAAGATAAGGTCTTAATAAAGCCTAACTTGCTTTCACCGTCAAAAGTAGAAGAAGCTAGAATAACTGATCCCAGAGTTATAGAAGCAGTGGTTGAAATAATTCATCCTATAGTATCAGAAGTCTGGATAGGAGATAGTTCTGGAGTGTCTACGAAGAGCGGAACCCAAAAAACTATGGAAAGTATAAATTTACATAAAATACCTGAAAAGTTTCCAAAAGTTAAATTAAGAAACTTCGATGAAGAAAGCAGAAAACCTTATGAGATAAGCTTAGGGAAAAAGGGTAAAATGCAGATTACAATAGCAGAAGCAGTTTTTCAAGCTGATAAGATAATAAATCTACCTAAACTTAAGACACATAATCTCACTGTAATAACATGTGCCGTTAAAAATACCTTTGGATGCCTTCCAGGAAGCCAGAAAGCGAGAGTTCATGCTGAAGCTAAAGATCCGGAAAGCTTTGCTCATGCCTTAATAGATATTCATCTTGCGGTTAAACCAATCCTTACAATTGTAGATGCAACTATTTCTATGGAAGGAGAAGGCCCGGCCTGGGGAAAACCTAAAGAAACAAAACTTCTCTTTGGAGGAGAAAACCCTTTTGCAGTAGATATAGTGGCATCAAGAATAATAGGCTTTATACCTACTAAAATACCTACAATAAAAGTAGCAGAAGAAAGAGGATTAAACCCAGAAAGGATAGATATACTAGGAGAAAGATTAGAAGAAATAAGCTATAGCTTTGAAGCCCCTAAAAGCACCTTATTTGCCAGAGCTCTACCTTCCTTCATATGGAGAGGATTGACACCGAAAGTAAAGATGGATGAAAATAAATGTGTTAAGTGCGGAATATGCATTAAGCACTGTCCAGTAGGAGCGATAACATTTAACCCATTTCCAAAAGTTGACCATGGAAGATGTATTTTGTGCTTTTGCTGCCATGAACTTTGCCCAGTGGGAGCAGTACAAATCCAAGAAAGGATATTGTCTAGGATATTCTTACGTGGGGTGGTATAAGTCGTGAACGTAGCAATTAAGCTGACTCTTCTAAGAATGATTTTAACTATACCGTTTATAGTATCTTGCCTATTAGAGGAAGGAAGCTTAAAGTTTATATCCCTTATCCTGTTTTCAATCGCTTCCTTAACCGATTATCTTGATGGTAGAATCGCTAGAGCAAAAAATATAATTACAGATGCCGGTAAAATACTTGATCCAATAGCAGATAAAATCCTGATAACAGGAGCCTTCGTTAGCTTCGTCCAACTAGGCAAGGTTCCCGCTTGGATAGCAATTGTCATAATATCAAGAGAGTTTTTGGTAACAGGATTAAGAACCTTAGCGGCCAACAAAAACGTTATAATAGCAGCAAGCTCTTTTGGAAAAGCTAAGATGTTTCTTCAAACTATAGCAGTGTTTCTCATACTACTGGGATTTAATGAAATTATAAATCTTTTAGTGCTATGGGCAACAGCCATAATAACTATATTATCAGGCTTAGACTACTTTATTAAAAACAGAAATATAATAAAGGAGGCCCTAAAGTAATGGATTTCCTTCCCTTTATCATAATAGGGTTCCTGTTTGGTTCCTTTCCAACAGGATATGTTTACGGAAAGCTAGCCTCCGGAATAGACATAAGAAAATACGGAAGCGGAAACATAGGTATGGCAAATGTTAGAAGAACCTTAGGGAAAAAAGCCGGGGTTATCACCCTTATTGGAGACCTTATTAAAGGAGCTATTCCCTATTTTATAGCACTTAAATTCACTGGTTCCCATGAAATAGCCTTATTCTCTGGCTTCGCCTCTATATGCGGACATATATGGACTCCTTTCCTAAAATTTAAGGGGGGAAAGGGAATAGCTACAACTTATGGAGTACTTGCGGCAGCCTCCCTACCAGTAGCAATCCTCTCAGCCCTAGTCTGGTACACAATGGTTAAAATAACAAGATACTCATCTTTGGGTTCACTATGTGGAGTTGGTTCAAGCATAGCTTGGGCTTATATTTTGCCCTTCTCTCCAAAATCACTCCCTCTCTTCTCAATAATAACTTTTATCCTGGTTCTTTACACTCATAGAGAGAATATAAAAAGGCTAATCAGGGGGGAAGAGCTAACGATAGATGGAAAACCCAAGGATAGAAGAGCTTGAAGCTATTGCTTCACCATGTAGGCTTTGCCCTCACAAATGTGAAGCAAATAGAAAAGAAGGAAAAGCGGGCTTTTGTAGAGTCCCTACGCTAGATCCGATAGTTAGTAGCTATGGTCCTCATTTCGGAGAAGAAAGCTTTCTTGTCGGGAGAGGAGGCTCTGGAACTATATTCTTCACATACTGCAATATGAAATGCGTTTTCTGTCAAAACTATGATATAAGTCAGCTAGGATCTGGTAGAGTTATTAAAGTAGAGGATTTAGCTAAGATAATGCTCATCCTTCAAAGAGCAGGATGCCATAACATAAATCTCGTAACACCAACCCCTCATATATACTCAATCGCTAAAGCTATAGAACTTGCCAAGTCTAAAGGCTTAGAGCTTCCCATAGTCTATAACTGTGGAGGATATGAATCTGTTGAAACACTTAAACTTTTAAGAGGATTAATCGATATTTATATGCCAGATTTCAAATATGGAGATTCTGAAGTAGGAGAGGAGTTATCCAAAGTTAAAAATTACACAGAAATTGCTCTTCAAGCCATAGAAGAAATGCTCTCTCAGGTAGGCCACTTAGAGATAGGCCCTGATGGAATAGCGAAAAAAGGGGTTTTCATAAGACATCTTATAATGCCCAATGATGCAGCCTCATCATTTAAGGCTCTTGAGCTTCTTGCTAAGAACTTTCCAGGCATAGCTATTAACATCATGGACCAATATTATCCAACACACCTTGCAAACAACTATCCTAAAATCTCAAGAAGAATAAATACAAGGGAATGGGGCGAAACTCTAAAGTTTGCACGGGCTCTTAATATAAGAGTAGTAAGCTAGCTCCTCTTACGATGATTGCTAAAGAGAAAGCAACTACAAAAGTTAAAAGAAGAACAAAAAACGATCTTTTAAGACCTATTTCCCTTATTAACGCCCCCAAGGTAGAAACGCAAGGAAAGTAAAAGACAACAAAGACAGTAAAAATAAACATTTGAGAGGGAAGAAGAGAAAGCTCTCCACCTAAAGCCTGCCTAAGCATCAGCAGAGAAAGCTCCTTCCTTAATATACCAAAAATAAGCGTAATACCCACCTCTGTCGGAAGGCCAAGAGGGTAAGTTACGAAGCTTAAGTAAGAGTTTATCCTATTCTCAAAGCCATAGTAAGTAATCAAGGATAAGAAAATACTTCCTCCTATAAGAAGCGGCCAGGCTATAATAATAAACTCCCTTAACCTTAACCATGTTTTAGCTAAAAGACCCCTTAAAGTGGGTAAGCGATACGGAGGTACCTCCATTATCAATCCTTCACAATACCCAGGCAAAAGCTTTGAAATTCCCCAACCTAAAAATCCTATCACTATAAGATTTAGAACATAAAGGAGAAAAACTAATTCCCCACCAAGATAAAAACCAACAAGACCCATTATTATGGTCATTCGGGCAGCACAGGGAACCAGAACCGTTAAAATGGATGCTATAAATCGATCACGGGAACTCTCAAGTATTCTCACAGCCATAACAGCTGGAACGTTACACCCATAACCAAGAATTAAAGGGAGTATGGCTTTGCCATGAAGCCCTACCTTATGCATCAGAGCATCCATTAAAAAGGCAATCCTAGGGAGATAACCTAAATCCTCAAGAAAAGATAAGCCAAATAGAAAGGGAACAAGATATGGTAAAACGATAGCAAGTCCACCTGTAAAGCCATCATATAGTCCCTTTAAAACATATGAAAATAGACTTTGAGAGCTAAATAAGAAAGATAGCCTCTCGTGAAGCTCTTCAAAGAACCTTAGCAAGGGGGCTTCAATCAGTGAGCCAAACTTAAAAACAAAAGTAAAAAAGAGGTAAAGAGTAAAAAACAGCAAGAAATAACCCACATACGGATTAAGAACGAGGGAATCCAGTCTATCTTTTAAGGTTTCCTTGCCTCGTTTAACCTTTGCAACTTGCTCAAATATACTAAAAGCAAGTGAATGCCTTTGCGAAGCTATCACTTCTTCCGGTTCCCTATTATACTCCCTTATAATACTCTCCCTAATTTTTTCGACCAAAACCTTAATATCAGGAGCATATCTATAGACTATGGAAGATATCTCCTCATCTCCCTCTATAAGCTTTAAAGCGATAAACCTTACCGGAAACTTTCCTATTATATCTACTCCTTTTAGCCTGCCCTCTAACTCCAGTACTTCCCTTTCTATAGCCCCACAGAACCTAGGGGGAAAAGCCCTGACTCTCTCCTCAGTTGCCCTGAGAGCAGCTTCAAAAAGCTCCTTTATCCCTCTACCTCTATTAGCAACAGTAGTAACAACGGGAACACCTAAAACTTTTGAAAGTTTATCCACATCAATGATCATTCCTTTCTCTACAGCCTCATCCATCATGTTAAGACAAAGAATCATGGGAAGCTCAAGCTCCATCAGCTCAATGGTAAATTCGAGACTCCTTGAAAGAAGAGAAGCATCCACAACGTTTATATAAAGATCAGCACCCGTCTTAAGTATGAACTTGCGAGCTTCTTTTTCAGCCTCATCAACAGGAGAGAGGGAATATATACCAGGGAGATCTATAAGCTCAAAAATTCTATTACCGAAGCGAATATCGCTCATCGTATAAGAAACAGTTGTTCCTGGAAAGTTAGAAGCTATAGATTTATACCCTGCTACTTGATTGAATATAGTGCTTTTACCACAATTAGGCTGTCCTACCAATGCGATTCTTACTCTATCTTTTCCACCCAAATTCTCGAAGCAACCCCTTTCCCAAGAGCAATCCTCGTATTGTTGACCTCTACCATTAAGGGGCAACCTAAGACAGCGCTCTTTGCAACTTTAACTTCAACACCAGGAAATATCCCCAACTGAATTAATCTTACTCTAAAAACCCTTCCCCCTACTATGTCTACAACTTTACCTCTTTCCCCTTCACTTAATCTATCTAAAGGGAGGGTTTCCCTCATTTACATCCCACCTTTAACTATTATAAGGGGGGTCATTTCAGCTTAAAGTATTATACTCTATTTTAAACCATAAAAAAAGCGCCTCCTTAGTCAAGGAGGCGCTTTTTAATAAAAAATATATTAAGATTAACAATACCTTTCCTTCATCTTACAAACGGCTTCCCAAAGCCCTAAAAGATAAGTTATACCCAAAGCCCTATCATAAAGACCATATCCAGGACGACCTTTCTCACCCCATATCATCCTACCATGATCTGGTCTCACATAGCCTTTGTAATCCACATCACAAAGGGCTTTTACAATCTCAAACATATCATGAGAACCACAGAAAGAAGGATGAGCCGTCTCATAAAACTTTCCACGCTCTACTATTTTGAGGTTTCTAAGATGAGCAAAATGTATTCTTCCCATTTTCCCGAAGTAGCGAATCATCTCCGGTATGTTGTTATCAGGGTTAGCTCCAAGCGATCCCATACAAAAAGTCAAACCATTATAAGGACTATCAACAGCCTTTAAGAAACGCTCTATGTTCTCCTTATTAGTAACTATCCTAGGAAGACCAAATATACTCCATGGTGGATCGTCGGGGTGAATGGCAAGCTTAACATCACACTCCTCACATGTAGGAATAACAGCTTTAAGGAAGTAAACAAGATTTTCGAGAAGTTTATTTTCATCTATACTCTTATAAAGTTTGAAGGTCTCCTCAAGCTTAGCAAGTCTATCCCACTCCCATCCAGGGAGAATAACCCCATGAGAACCCTCTTTAACTCTCCTTATTAACTCCTGCGGCGTTATATTCTCTATCAAGCTATGATCATATTCCATAACCTCCGAGCCATCGGGCAACTTTTTGTGAAGATCCGTTCTCATCCAATCAAATACAGGCATGAAGTTATAGCATATAACCTTTACCCCAACCTTAGATAAATTCTTTATCGTTTCTATATAGTTCTCTATATATCTATCTCTCGTAGGAAGACCAAGCTTGATATCCTCATGTACGTTTACACTCTCTATAACCTCCAGAGTAAGACCCGCCCTTTCAACCACTTCCTTTAGCCGCTTAATCTTCTCAAGAGGCCAAACCTCACCCACAGGAACATCAAACAAAGCTCCCACAACTCCAACAACACCAGGAATCTGTCTTATCTGCTCTAAGGTTATATGATCATTTCCTTCCCCATACCACCTAAAGACCATCTTCATCCCCTTATCCCTCCCTTAAAACCTCTTCTAGGGTCTTCTTAACAGCACCTGGACCAGATATCATCTTCTTGAAATAACCTTCTATCTTTTTGCCTAAACCAACCTCATACAGATTAACCCTAAATAGCTGAGGACTAGAAAGTATAGGCTTTAGAGCATCTTTAACAGAATCAGGATCACCGAACTTAACTGAAGAAACATATCCCCTTAAAGCTTCTAACAATGGATCAGGGCTTAACTCCATTCTCTTACCTTCGTCGTCTATACCCATCAGATACCTACACCAGCCAGCTATAACCAAGGGTATATATTTTAACTCTTTAACATCCAAGTCTGGCCTCTCATGATAAGATCTTATGGTCTCTCCAAACCTTATAGGAACCTTTTGAGAAGTATCAGTTGCAATTCTCTGTGGAGTATCAGGCATATAAGGATTAGGAAGTCTCTCCTTTATAACTTCCTCTAAAAAGCTCTTAGGGCTTATTATCTTTGGATCAACAACAACTTTCATACCTTCCTCCCCAACGCCTTCTACAAGCTTCGCCAAAAGAGGATCTTTCATTTCATCAGCTATAGTTTTATAGCCTAAAAGGCAACCAAAAACAGCTAAAGAAGTATGAAGTGGGTTAAGACAAGCGGTAACTTTCATCCTCTCAGATTTCTCCACTGTTTCCCTATCAGTTAAAAATACATTTCTATCGCTTCCCTCCAGGGCTGGTCTTCCATTGGGGAAACTATCTTCTATAACCAGATATTGCGCTCTTTCCATATTCACAAAAGGAGCTATAAAGGTCTTCTTATCAGTTACACATATGTCCATATCAACCAACCCAAGCCCTTCAAGATGTTTTTTGATAACTTCTGATGGCCTCGGGACTATCTTATCTATCATGCTCCAGGGGAATGCAACTTCCTTATTTATATAATTCAAAAATGCTTCCTCAACCATCTTCCCTTTAACCCATTCTTCCGCTATCTTATACACAGAGGAGTAAAGCTTTTCCCCGTTCTTAGAGAAATTATCTAGGCTAAGCATTGCTACCGGCAACCTACCTGCTTTAAACCTTTCATAAAGCAGGGATGTAACCTTACCCATAGAGCTTTTAGGCATAACAGGACCATTCTTCATATCCTCTAATACTATAGGATAGAGCTTTCCTTCCTGATCCTCAAGATTGTACCCCTTTTCAGTGATAGTCAATGATACTATTTGAAGAGAAGGGGATCTGAACATCTCTTTCAAGCTATTCCAATCTTCATATAAAGGATCACCTTTAAAACCACAAACTATGCTACCTACAACTTTCTTTTCCAATGTACCGTCACTATTTATAGTTATAGCTATACAGAGGTTGTCATAAGGGTAATATATTTTGTCTATTATCTCATAATCGAAAAGCTCCACTCCTATTACACCGGTATCTTCCTTTCCACTTTCAATCATATTCTGTACTATACCAGCTATAAATCCTCTGAATATGTTACCTGCTCCAAAGTGAATCAATTTCGGAGCTTTAAGAGTTCTCTCTCTCACCCTCTCTATGTCGAACTTAGGAAGACTAAAACCTTTATCAAGCCATGATTTTTTATCTTTTATGCCATCCAAACTAAGCCTAAGCAAGATCCTATCACCTCTCAACCCTTCCCGAAGTAGCTCCACCAGCAAGTTTTTCCACTTCGTCCTCGCTTAAACAAGAGAAATCACCAGGAATAGTATGCTTAAGACAGGAAGCTGCTCCGGCAAACTCTGCTTTCTTCTGAGAATCATATCCCTTAAGAGTAGCATATATTAATCCGCCAGCGAAACAATCTCCAGCTCCAACTCTGTCCACTATATAGTGAATTTCATACCTATTCGAGAAGTAAGGCTTACCATTTTCAAATATCATAACAGACCAGAAGTTGACCGTAGCAGAAAGGCTCTCTCTTAAAGTTATTCCCACCGTTTCAAGCTTATACTTACTAGCAATCTCTTCCGCAACCTTAACATAAGCCTCTCTTATAATCTTTCCTGTCTTAAGGTCCAAACCTTCTATATGCATGCCCAAAACCTTTTCCATGTCTTCCTCGTTAGCTATAAGAACGTCCACGTATTCCATAAAAGGTATCATAACCCTTTGAGCTTCCTCTTTACTCCAGAGCTTAGCCCTATAGTTTAAGTCGCAGCTCACCTTTACTCCTTTCCCTTTTGCAACCTCAAGAGCATCCTTAACTATCAGAGGAAGCTCCTTACCCAAAGGTGGAGTTATACCAGAAAAGTGAAACCATTTAGCTCCATCAAGTATCCTCTCCCAGTTGAAATCCTCTCTCTTTGCTGCTGATATTGCAGAACCAGCTCTATCATACACAACCTTACTTGCCCTCTGAGAAGCACCTATCTCCAAGAAGTATATTCCTATTCTCTCCCCCCCTCTTGCAATATAGTCAGTTCTAACTCCATACTTTCTCAAATGCCCAATGGCAGCATCTCCCAAGGGATTTTTAGGTAGCTTAGAAACGAAATAAGCCTCAAATCCCATTTGAGCTAAGAAAGCAGCCACATTAGCCTCGGCTCCGCCATAGGTAACATCGAAACTCTCTGCCTGAAATAACCTCTTATAGTTGGGAGGACTTAACCTAAGCATAATCTCACCAAAAGTTACCACCTTCATTTTAGTACACCTCCTATACTATCCAGAAATTTTCATAAAAGCTCCCCCGAGAAACATGGTAAACCAGGGGATATAGGTTACTAAGAGAAGAACAGCTATCATAGCTATATAGAAAGGCCATAAGGCCCCTAAAACCTCCTCTATTTTCGCCTTACCTATGGCGCACCCTAAAAACAAGGTATTACCGACAGGAGGCGTACAAAGACCGATTGAAAGGTTTATAAGAAGTATTATTCCAAACTGGATCGGGGACCAACCTATTTTAGTTACTATTGGAAGCAATATAGGAGTCATTATAAGAATTAAGGGGGCCATATCCATTACCATTCCCAAAAGAAGCAATAACCCATTTATAAGAAGCATTAATAAATACTTATTATCTGTAATACTAACTAAGCTCTCAGCAACTACCTTAGGAATATTTAAGTAAGCCATAAGATAACCAAAAGCAGAAGCATTAGCTATTAAGAAAAGAACCATTGCTGATGTAGCAACAGAAACCTTCGAAATCTTTAGTACATCTATTAATTTCATGCCTCTATAAATGAATATAGCGACAAACAACGCATATGTAGCAGCTATAACCGAAGCCTCTGTAGCAGTGAAAATTCCAAGTGCTATACCAAAGATTATAACTAAAGCCACAAGAAGCCCTAAAAAGGAATCCCTAAAGCTTATTAAAGCATCTCTCAGAGAGAATCTCTCGGTTATTATCGGATAGTTTCTCTTGCGAGAGATTATATAAGCAGCTATCATCTGCGCCACACCCACCATAATGCCAGGAATATAGCCAGCCATAAAAAGAGCCCCTATGGAAACACCGCCTGCAGCAAGAGAATAAATTATCATATTATGGCTCGGAGGTATTATAATTCCCAAGGTGGCAGATGTAACCGTAACCCCTATGGAGAAATCCTTATCATAGCCCTCTTTAACCATAGCAGGTATCAATATAGAACCAATTGAAGAAACATCCGCCGCTGACGACCCAGAAACACCTCCAAAGAACATACTAGCTAGGATATTTACTATAGCTAATCCGCCCCTAATTCTCCCAACCAATATTTTGGAAAAAGCTATTATCTTTTCCGTAATCCCTCCCTCCGTCATTATCTGACCAGCAAGTATAAAGAAAGGTATGGCAAGAAGCATGACAGAGCTCGCCCCCGATGAGAACCTTTGAAGTATCACGGTCAAAGGAATATTTAAGTAAATAGCTGTTAGAATAGCAGAAAAACCAAGACCCAAGGATATAGGCATACCAATTACCATGGTTAAAAAGAAAGTCGAAAAGAGTATAAGAGCACCTTTTACATTTCTCGCAATGTTTGCAAATAAAGGAAATTCAAAAAGTACCCCTAAACCTAAAAATAGCAACAGCAGAAAAAGAGATAAAACAAAAACACGCCAACTTGCGCTAGGCAACTTTATGGCTAAGCTTTCTTTAGGCCTTTCCTCCAAAAGTCCACGTAAAATACCTAAAGTAGTTAAAACCCCGCATAGGGCTACCGGTATATAAATCCAAGCTATGGAAATCCCCAAAACAGGAAGAATGTTAGGAAGCTTACGTGCAAGCTCAAAGCCATACTTCATAAGAATGACCCCATAGATTAAATTCAAAATCAAAACCATTCTGCTAAGGAGTTTCTGCTCCCATTCTTTAAAGGCACTAAGAAAGATCTCTATCCTCATATGCAGTCCCTGTTGAACGCCTAAGCCAGATCTCAAGAAGGCAAGCCAAACCAAAAGAAGGCTACCAAGTTCCTCAGCAAAGGTTACAGGCGCAGCAAAAAGATAACGTCCAAGAACGTGAATAAAAAATATTACCCATATGGATAGCAAGGTCACTATTTCAAAAAGCTCAACACTTAGCTCTGTAAGAGAAAGTATCTTCTTCATTTCGCTTTACCCCCTGAGTCAAGGTCAGGGTGAGCTCCCTCTTTAAAAGGGAACTCACCCTCCAAACCACTTGAGCTTCCTAAAAACTATTTAACTGCCAATATCTTGTCTATTAACTCCTTATACTTAGAATACTGATCATAGAAGGGCTTTATAGCCTGCTGGAAAGGCCCCTTATCAGGATTGTATATCTTTGCTCCTCCCTCTTGAACCGCTTTCAAGCTTCTCTCCTCAAACTGTTTCCATAAGATCCTCTGGTAAACTGAAGCAGCCTGTCCAGCCATCTTAAATATCATTTTCTCCTCAGGAGATAACTTCTCCCATACGCTCTTAGACATTATGACTAACTCCGGAATTCTCGTATGCTCATCCAAACTATAGTGCTTAGCCACCTCAAAGTGCTTCATAGCATAATAGCTTGGAGGATTATTCTCAGCACCATCTACGACTCCAGTCTGAAGAGCACTGTAAACTTCACCAAAGGGAAGATGCACTGGTGCTCCTCCAAGGAACTTAACCATGTTAGTCAGGACAGGAGATTCAGGAACCCTTATTTTCAACCCCTTTACATCCTCAGGTTTCATTATAGGCGCTTTAATGGTATAAAAACTCCTTGCTCCTGCCTCAAACCAAGCTAAAGCTACAAGATTCAAATTCTTTGACATACTATCAATAAGCTCTTGACCAGGGGCACCAAGAACAGCTTGCCACTGATGATCATAATTTCTAAAAAGGTAAGGTAATGATAAAATTCCCATGGGCTCATAAAAGCCAGATAAGGTCAATGTTGAACATCTGACCATCTCTATAGCTCCAAGAAGGGCTTGCTCTATAGTTTCTTTCTCTGAACCCAATTGAGCACCTGGATAAACTTGAATCTTATACTTCCCCTTAGTCGCTTCCTCAACAACCTTACCTAGGAACTTAACCGCTTCAACTGTCGGATATCCATCAGGCTGATTATCAGCAGATTTGAAAACAACCGGCGCCTGCGCCCACGATACCGAGACCAGCAAAACCACAACTAGCATAGCTAAACACCACTTCCTCATACTTATCCCCCCTCCTTCTGTATACTAGTATTCATATACAGATTATCTTATAAAGAGCTCTTTAATCAATCTTAAAAAATCAATAATATGCTGCACGAGGTTTTGAATTCTTCCATTTTTTTTCAAATATCTTTAAATCTCTTTAAAAGAGTCAATAACCAAGTTTTTTTGAGATTTCTTCCGCTGCTTTTTTCAAGGCTGAAGCACAAATCTCTATGACTTCACCGGTTAGCTTCTGAGAAGCTCCCGATATGCTCATACCAGCTATTGGATAACCATTATGATCAAAAATTGGTACCCCCACACACTTTATACCTATTTCATTCTCTTCATTATCAATAGAAAAACCTCTTTCTCTAATCCTCTTAAGCTCTTCCTTAAGCCTAAGAGGATCAGTAATAGTGTTGGGAGTTTTACGCTCCAGGTTAACTTTTGAAAGATACTCTTCAAGTTCTTTTTCGGGTAAATAAGCCAAAATCGCCTTACCAGAAGCTGAGGAGTAAAGCTGGATTTTCATCCCCACCCTAGAAACCATAGGAATACTATTCACACCTTCAACCTTATCAATGTAAACCCCGTCAAAACCATCTTTAAGAACGAGATGAACAGTTTGAGCCGTTTTTGACATCACATCTACAAGGTAAGGATGAGCTATTTCCCTTAAGTCTATCTTTCTTAAGACCATCGAACCATATTCAGCTAACTTATATCCTGGAACATATCTCTTATCCCTTTTTCTCGTTACAAAACCATATTCCTCAAAAACCTTCAAATACTTATATGCATTAGAAACGCTCATCTTGAATTTCCTGGCTACATCACTTACACTAACATCACCAGGAGATGAAATCAAATAATCTAAAATCTCAATAGCCCTTCTTAGAGTGTTCACCTCTCTTCCCCTCCTTACCCATTTTAAACATTTATGATATTATAATACCATTAGGAAAATAACTTTCACAATCTTAAATAGGGGGTGGAAAAATGTTTTTAGGAGAAAAATACCTCCTTACGAACGAAACTGCCAAAAAAATTTACGAAAACATTCAAAATCTCCCAATTTTAGATCCTCACAACCACCTTGAGGCAAAAGAGATACTTGAAAACAAAAATTGGAACGACATATGGGAAGCAGAAGGAGCAACAGATCATTATGTATGGAGCTTAATGAGAAGATGCGGAATAAAAGAGGAATACATAACTGGGAAAAGGACAAATAAGGAAAAATGGCTTGCCTTGGCTAAGGTCTTTCCAAACTTTGCAGGGAACCCAACTTATGAATGGATTCACCTTGACCTATGGAGGACCCTAAGAATAGAAAAGATCGTCTCTGAGGAAACAGCAGAGGAAATATGGGAAGAAAGCAAAAAAATCCTGGAAAGCGAAAATTTCAAACCTCAAGAAATTTTAAAGAATATAAAGGCTGAAATCTTGTGTACCACAGATGATCCATCTTCAGACTTAAGCTACCACTATAAGGCATCCCAAGAGATAAAGGAATTCAAAATACTTCCTACATGGAGACCTGACAATGCAATAAACATAGAAAAGGAGGAGTGGAAGAGCTATGTAGTAACTCTTGGAGAAATTTACAATGAGGATATTTCTAATCTAGATGGCTTCCTAAGGACCTTGTGGAAATCACATGAGAAGTTTAAAAAACACGGATGTGTAGGAAGCGACCATGCTATTCTTTACCCATACATAAAATTCGTTGAAAAAAAGAGTGCAGAAAAAATATATAGCAGAGCAATTTCAGGACAAAAACTTGAAGAAAATGAGATAAAAGACTTTAAATCCTTTATGATGATAGAGTTCGGCAAAATGAACCAAGAAACAGATTGGGTTACACAGCTTCACATTGGTGCCTTAAGAGACTATAGGGATAGCCTTTTTAAAACTTTAGGACCAAATTCGGGAGGGGACATCTCTACAAACTTCATAGAAATAGCCGAAGGATTAAGGTTCTTTTTAAATGAATTTGATAGCAAGTTAAAGATAGTCCTATATGTATTAGATCCCACCCATCTCCCCACAATAGCAACTATAGCAAGAGCCTTTCCTAACATATTCCTAGGAGCTCCATGGTGGTTTAATGATAGCCCATACGGTATGGAAACATATCTTAAGTATACAGCAACTGTTGACATTCTCTATAACCTTGCAGGAATGGTCACCGACTCTAGAAAGCTCTTATCCTTTGGTTCCAGAATAGAAGTTTTCAGAAGGGTATTATCAAACGTTCTTGGAGAAATGGTAGAAAAAGGGCAAATACCTTATAAAGAGGCTTTAAGGCTTGCTGAACGCATATCCTACAGCGGACCTAAAGAGATCTTCTTCAAACTTTGATATAATATGATACATGAGCTTTGAGCTTCTCTTAAGAAATATACCCTTAGAAATAAAGATAGAAGAGGTCAGAAGATACCTAGGAGAATATAAGGGGATAACAGAGATACCTAAGGAAATAAACTCTTTAATAGAAAGGTTAACTTTGTTTTCCAGAACCCTGATTACACCATCAGCAACCTCGAAAAGCTTCAATATACTATCCTTTTCAGATAATATTATTGAAACTGAGGTAGTGAAACTTCCTGGTAGAGACATAGCTAAACTGCTTAGAAACTCTAAACAAGTTATATTCTGCGCAACTACTATAGGAAACACACTAGAAGAGGAGATAAATAGGCTCATAGATGAGAAAAGAATCCTTGAAGCAACAATATTAGACGCTATAGGATCGACAGCTGCAGATACTGCAATGGACTATTTAAATAATTTGCTTAAAGCTGAGGCGATCCGTAAAGGCCTAAGCTTAACAAGAAGATATAGCCCAGGATATGGAGATTTTCCTCTTTCAATCCAGGAAAGCCTAGTTAAGTTTTCTGGGGGAGACTCTATAGGAATAAGAGTCTCCCCCTCATATATGCTTATACCAAGAAAATCAGTCACAGCTATAATAGGGGTGATGAAAAATTGAAGCTTGACTTTGAAAAGATAATGATACTAGATGGAGCAATGGGCACAGAGCTATACAAGAGAGGACTTCCCTCCACAGCCATACCTGAGGAGCTCAACCTCTCAAACCCAGAAATAGTAAAAGAGGTTCACAAGGCCTACGTAGAAGCAGGAGCTGACATAATAACTACAAACTCCTTTGGAGGAAACAGAATAAAGCTCCAAAGCAAAGGGCTTTCTCACAAACTCTACGAGATAAATAAAAAGGCTGCTGAGATAGCTAAAGAGGCCTCAGCAGGGAAATCTTTAGTAGCAGGTTCCTTAGGTCCTTTAGGTAGAATGATTGAACCCTTGGGGGATCTATCCTTTGAGGAAGCAGTAAGCATCTTTAAGGAACAAGGATTAGCGCTTGCCGATGGAGGGGTTGACCTTTTTCTTATTGAAACAGCCATAGACATAATGGAGGTAAAAGCAGCAATACTAGGGTTAAGGGAACTTCCCATTAAGAAGCCTATAATATGCTCTTTAACCTTTACAGAGGGAACCCTTACAGTAACTGGAACATCGCCTTCCGTAGGAGCGGTAAGCTTAACCTCCTGGAGGGTTAACGGATTAGGAGCAAACTGTGGAACTAATCCCTTTATATTTCCAGAGATAATAAAAGAAATGGCAAGCTATACGGAAATCCCAATAATAGCATATCCCAATGCTGGTCCTCCTGAAAAGTGGGATGAGGTTCCTCCAGAAAAGTTCTTGGAACTTGGACTCGAAATTTATAATTCTGGAGCCAACATCATAGGAGGTTGTTGCGGAACCACACCCTTCCACATAAGTTTGCTTGCAAAGGAAATTAAAGGTAAAAGAGTAGTAAAAAGATCCTTAAGAAAAGGGATTTTCCTTACAAGTAGATCCAAAATAGTTGTTTGTGATGACAGTAAAACTATAGTGATAGGGGAAAGAATAAATCCCTCTGGAAGAAAAGCTCTTGCAGAAGAGCTAAAACAAGGTAAGTTTGAAACTTTAAAAAGAGACGCTATAGAACAAGAGCTTGCAGGAGCTGACCTTATAGATTTAAATGTAGGCGTTCCTGAAACAGATAGAAAGGCTTTGATGAGAAAAGCAACCATTGAGCTTCTTAAGATAATAAGCTCGCCTCTATCCTTTGATAGCGATGATCCGGAAGTCATAGAAGCTGGTTTAAAGATATATCCAGGAAAGCCTATTTTAAACTCAACAACAGCGAAAAAAGAGGCATTAGAGAAAACACTACCTTTGGCCCAAAAGTATGGAGCCGTAATAATAGGACTTACCATAACTGAAAAGGGCATACCTGAAAGCGTAGAAGAGAGAGTTAAAGCAGCCTACAAAATAATCGAAGCAGCCCAGTTTTATGGAATTCCCCCACAAGAGGTTATTATCGACCCATTAACTTTACCAGCTGGAGCTCAGGATCCAACTATAACCTTAGAAACCATAAGAAGGCTTAACAAAGATGGAATTAAAACTATCTTAGGAATATCAAACGTCTCTCATGGCTTACCAGGGAGAGAAATCCTAAACTCAGCATTCCTAGCTATGGCCATTTCGGCTGGACTATCTTTCGCTATAATAAATCCCCTTAAAAAAGAGCTTATGGAAACTGTACTCGCTTCAGACGCATTAACCGGCAAAGATAAAAAGGGAGAGAGATTTATAAGACTGATAGGTCCTAAAAGAGAAGAAAAAGAGTTAAGGGTTTCCGACCTAACCTTAAAGGAACTAATAATAAGGGGTGAATCTGAAAGTGCTTCTAAAGAAGCGGAAAGGCTTATAAAATCTGGAGAGGAGCCTTTTTCAATAATAGAAAAATACGTCATACCAGGTCTCGAAGATGTTGGAGAAAAGTATGAAAAAAAGATCTACTTTTTACCACAACTTATAGCCTCTGCAGAAGCTGCAAGTTCGGTATTCGAGACAGTTAAGGCATTTTCTCTAAGGACTAACTCTCGAAAAGGAAGGATAGTTATGGCAACCGTTGAAGGAGACCTTCACGACCTCGGGAAAAAGATAGTAGGACTTGTTCTTGAAAGCTTCGGATACGAGATAATAGATCTCGGAAAGGATGTTCCAGCAACAGAGGTTTTAAGGAAGTCACAAGAATTAAAACCCGACGTCGTTGGATTAAGCTGTCTAATGACAACAACGCTTGATAATATGAAAAAAACTGTAAGGCTAATTAAAGAAAACCTACCAGAGATAAAGATCATGGTAGGAGGAGCGGCGGTAAATGAAGGCTTTGCAAAAGCCTGTGGTGCCGATGGATATGGTAAAGATCCTTTTCAAGCTGTTGAGCTAGTCAGAAGGTGGATTAAAAGATGACAGTTGAAGAAGAGTTTACTATATATGAGGGCACCCCTTATCACGTTGGTTTTCCAGATGTGGAAAAAGCTCCCAATGGAGACATAATAGTTGTATTTAGATTGGGAAGTGCACACGTTTGGGGAAGAGACGGAAAGATATACTTATCAAGAAGCAAGGACAAGGGCAAAACCTGGGAAACAAAAGAAGCTCTCCATATACCAGGAAGATTTATCAAATATGAAGGAGAATACAGGCTTCTTTCCGATGATAGGGATCCCTCTATTAAAGCCCTCTCAAATGGGAAAATGATATTAAGCTGGTTTCACTGGGGAGAAGGAGACAGAGATAATCCAACCAGCTCGATTTATATATCTATAAGCAATGATAATGGAGAAACATGGGAAGATCCACGCTTAGTCTTTTTTAACGGAGCAACATCAGACAAGATACTGGAAGCAGAAAAGGGTCTTCTTTTTCTTCCAGCTTATGGAACATTAAGTGAAAGTTACTCATCAGCATTTCTTATAATAAGCGAAAACTATGGGGAAACTTGGGAGGAAAAACCGATAGTTATAGTTAATGGAAACAAATTTAGAATAAACTTCTACGAACCAGCAATAGCTAAGGTAAATGAAAAAGAGCTTATTTGTGTCTTAAGAACAGACATAGGACCCTTATACTTGTCTCGATCCAAAGATAACGGAGAGACATGGAGCGAACCTGAGCCATTACCTTTCTACGGGCATGCACCTCATTTACTTAAGCTAATTAACGGAGACTTAATCTTGAGTTTCAGAGATGTGGAACTATATTTCACAGAAAAATGGTTCTGGGAAAAGCTCCTTTACAACTTAGGACTAAGAGAAGAAAATCCCTCCTCTCCATTTCCTAAGGGTGAGCTTCTTCCTGAAACTACAGTAATAGTCAAAGCTTCTCCCCCAGAATACAACTTTAAAAATAGCGAAAAGAAAATAATATATAAACCAAAGGGATATATAATGGAAAATGGGGATATCCTCTTTGGAGATTCGGGATATCCTTCAGCGATTGAGCTTGAGGATAATAAGATTCTCTTTGTTTTATACGAAGCCCCTTACGGATATAGAGGGAAATACAGCCCTTGGAGCAGAATAATAGGAATAAAGATAGAAATAGGAGAACCCGGGAGAGGTGATAAATAAAATGTATAAAGGTGTAATTTTTGTCGGAGGAGGAAAGGGCGCCTTAAGTTTGCTCAAGCAATTTAAAAAACTAAACCTAAATATATCTGGAGTAATGGATGTAAGACCAGATGCTCCAGCGGTACTCGAAGCTAAAAAATATGGCATATTCACAACTACTAAGCTAGATGAGCTTTTGTCCCGTCCTCATGACCTAATAATAGAAGTAACTGGAAAAGAAGAGGTAGTAGAAGAAGTGGAAAGAAAAAGAGCGCCTCACGTAAGCTTGATTAAATCAAAAGATGCAAGATTCATATGGGATATAATAGAGCGCGAAGAGAAAGAAAAGGAGCTATTAATAGAGCAAATAAAACTTCTAAGCGAAACAAAAGGAAGTATAGAATACTCTCTACCAGCTGTTTTAAAACTTTCGGAAACGTTACCTAAAGAAACAGAGGAAGTTAAAAACGTATCTACATTTCTAACAAGCAGAATAGAAAATCTTATAAACGAAGCTGAAAAGCTCAACGGTATAATTAAATCTATACAAGGAATAGCAAAACAGACTAAAATGATAGGTCTTAATGCATCCATTGAGGCAGCAAGAGCAGGAGAATTGGGTAGAGGCTTCGCCGTTGTCGCAAGCGAAGTAAGCAAACTTGCAGACCAAAGCTCAAGTTCAGCCGGTGAGATATCAAACACCTTAAACTATTTGAAACAAAATATATTATCTCTCAAAGATCCTGTAGAAAACATAAAAGAAACCATTGAAAGATGCAATATCCTAGCAGAGGAACTTAAATCTACCGCAACTACACTAAAGAATGCCATAACAGCGCTTCTTCAAATAGAGGAAAAGCTTTTAACCTTGACCAGAAACGGAGCTTAAGGTAAAATAAGCGCAGGTCGGGGTGTAGCGCAGACTGGTTAGCGCGCCTGCTTCGGGAGCAGGAGGTCACCGGTTCGAGTCCGGTCACCCCGACCATGCTTTTAATAACAATCTACATAAATAGTGCTACCTTGAACAGAAACTACATTAATTGGTAGACCAGCTACCTTCAAGCTCTGGGCAACACTATTTACATCCCCAGAGTAGAGGAACTCTATGACCGCCTGTCCTCCACCATATGAGGTTATTCTGACGTTTCGAGCACCAGGAAATCCTCTAATCTTCTCATAAACGCTATTAACCAAGCCATAGTCAGAAGCACCCCTTAAAACAACACGAGCTATTCCAGAAAAATCCCCTGGTTGTTGAGCTCCTATTAAAAAGGAAGCAGCTTTTGACGCCGCATCTATAAGAGCCTTACGTTGTGCTTCTTCACCAGTATAACCAACCGCTTTAGCAGAAAAGGCTTGACTCAACAAAAAACGAGCATCCTTTGCCCTATAAGCTTGGATGGAAAGAGAAGCTGTAGCTGTGTATAAGTTAAACTCGTTTAAACGCGGCTCCTCAAGCTGAGCTCTACCTCTAACAAAATATGCGATATTATAGGTACTTCCTAACTTCATTATTGCTTCAGCATTACCTTGAAGAGCAAGTATAGCCGCTTGACTTTTCTTTATACTCTCAAGCTGATCCCTTTCAACCACATTATAACCCGCATTTATAAGGGCTTCCATAACTTTCGACTCAGCAAGAGAGTTATTAAATATAACCGCAACTCTTCCATCCCTAGGAAGAGAAGCAAAGGCCTCCCCTACAAAAGCAAAAAGAAAAACTAAGAGGATTATTAGTCTTCTCATTACATAGCACCTACTTCCTTAAGCTTACTCTTTACAGGCTCATAGTTAGGATTAATAGTAAGCGCCTTTTTCCACCACTTTATTCCCTCGTCTTTCCTTCCCATTTCGTAATATACTCTGCCTAACCAATAGCAAGCTACATAGTTACCATTATAAGCATCAAAAGCAAGCTTATAGTTCTGAATTGCAAGAGAATAATTTCCCTTAGAATAATTGTAGTAACCAGCTTTGTGCAACCTTATAAGATTAGTTTTTAAACCTTGATCTATAGGCCATAGCTCTATTACCTCTATAGTTGTCCCCGTATTAAGTATGGAGCTACTCTGAGATGGTGGTGGAGGCGGTGGCGGCGGTGGTGGCTGAGTACCTCCTCCTTGCTGTGATGGCGGTTGTGAAGATGGCGGAGGTGGCGGAAGTACACTTCCAGCAGAGCTTGGAGTAGTTTCAGGGCCAACTGTTAACCTTGGCCTTAGCTTTATATTCTCTATAGCAGAAGCATCAAATATTGGCTCGACTTTATCTCCTCTCATGACTCCCTTACCCTTGATTACACTTGCTATGGAATATTGGGGGAAAACCTCCTCAACTTGAAGAATAGCTATATAATACTTTTCAACACCAAGAAGCTCTCCTCTAATGCCACGTATAGGCTCACCCTCGATATAAACTGCAAAATAACTTCCAACCGTTACACCCGCATTAGCTTCTCCTGCATCTATATAAACTCTGTTCCCCTCATCCCTTATCACATGATATATCATTTTCCCACCACGTGCTCTCATGGCCCCGATTTTTTTAACTATCTTTTCTATACATTGACGTGTAGCAGCAGCAAGTATTCCTTCCTCCTCGCTTTGGCCATACAGTAATCCCCCAAAGGCTATCCCACCAGCACTACGAGTAGCCTGACCTGTTTCTTTAGCCACAAGTAATATTTCACCAGTCTCCACACTTATCATTCTGATGTCTAAAGTAACATTAGCTTCTGACTCCCCTACAGCTATCCCGCCAAGCTGAGGAATAGGAATAATTCCTCCCTTTTTCTTCAAAGTAAATTGAGTTATGCTACCAGTTATAATAGCTTCGACTCCCAAAAGCTTCCCCAATTGAGCAGCAGTAGAAGCATCAACTAATCCCGCTTGAGCAAGCTTATGTTCCCTCGCGATCGCCTCTAAACGGCTTCTTTCTACTATAGAGAACATCTGCGTTTTCCAAAGCTCGGTTATAAACATATCAGTTATCGCTCTTCTCACAGCTTCAACCTGGGAACTTTCAGGTCCTGTTACATTATTACTAAAATCTACAACAGCGATTCTCATTTTATCAGAAGCTCCAAAAGCAACGGAAACCAAACAACACAGTACGCTAAAAATAATAATCACCCATAAACCAAATTTCTTCATAACCGTTACCCTCCCCTCCTACTGAACCTCTACACTATACTCTAACAGTTCCTTTAAAGGTATCTTCAAAACTATTCTATAAAACTTTCCATCAAAAATTTCCTCAGTCACATAACCTCCTCCAACTACACCCTTTATCTTCACACTTTTATACCCCTTAGGAAGAGGATAATTAAGCTGATATAAAAGAAAGAGAGCATTTCTTTGGGCTATTAACACTGCCGCTCTTCGGGCAAGAAGCTTAGCTTGTGCCTCCGTTTCATACTTTTCTGGAACCATTCCTATACCTTTTACAATAACCATCTTCTCTTCCCAGTCTATGCTACCCCATGGAAAACCTTCCAAGGCAAGATTACCCTCATTAAATCTTCTTAAAAGCTCAATGTCTACATTGTAAGGAACAGCATAGACTGGGAAAGAAAAAAATAAAAATAAAGGGAGAAGGGTAATAACTACCTTCTTCAAATACCTCCCCCTCCTGGTTTTAACTTACAAATTATATTATTTGCTGTAAAGTTTACAATCTCCAAACCTAGCTCCTCAAGACGAACCGCTAAGTCTTCAGAATTACCTTCAAAATTAACATCCATTACAAGGTTACCATCGGTAAAGCTTCTCTGATATACCCCAACAACCCCCTTAAACTTCTCTATCTCACCTTTGATCTTACGAGCCTGAGTAAAGTTTATTCCTTCTACCCTAACCTGTATTGTCCTTCCAGCGATTCCCTTACCCGTCTGGCCAAGCATAGCATAGGCAACTTCATAAATGAGCTTCTTCGCTGCCTCAGTAGCAGCCTCCCTTAAGGCCTTCATGGCAGCATCATCAACGCTTAAACCAATACTTCTAACAGAAGGTATAGCAACCCCTAATATCTTCCCGGTCTGGGTTATTATGGCCTCTATGCTAAGTTGAGCCTGAACTCCATAAAGTTTTTGACCTGAAACTACTTGAGATGTATAAGGAACCGCCATAGCCTTACCGGATATAACCACATCGGCATCATGTCTTTTAGCAAGCTCTATCAATCTAGATTTGTCTCCGGTCAAGGCTGCTTCTGTTGCTTCTCTACGCCTGTTAACGTCCACCTGACCAGGATCAACTATATGATATCCAGCATTTTGAAAGATACTTAATATAGTAGACTCACTAACTGAGAGAAAAGGGGTTTTCCCATCTATGTTTTCAGCTATACAAACCATTAAAACTGGATTACCCAAGGTATCAATGACCACAGGTCCTAAAACATCGTTTAACTTAGTTAAGGCAACTGTCGCTTTCATTTTAACTTTTATCATCCCGTCTTCTTCCCATCTACTAAGGACCTTATAGTCAGTGACGAGCCCCTTAGACTGAGCCATAACTTTATCTCTTATAACCTGAAAGTTTTCCATTTCCGTTATTCCTTGAATTAAAACCCCCAACCCTTGCTCTATAGCATTTCTAAAAGCATCCCTTTTCGCCTCTTCAAAGGCCCTGTTTTTATCTCCCCCTATAATAGCCCCTACTCCCTCTACATCAAGCGTAACACTACCTTTTTCTTGCCCAACTACCACAAACGGACAAGCTAACAGAAGTGATAATAAAAGAAAAGGTAGTAAGAGCCTCATTCAGGCTCACCTTTTCACCACTATAACATTGCAAGCGGCTCTAAAGTCATAGTTATTATTTCTTATAGCATCTGCATCCTTCTGAGAAATAACCACATCTACATTATTAGGAGAAACGGTTTGAACAGCCTTAGCCACAAGAGGCCTAGGACCCACCCTTGGATCGCCCGTTGCCCAGTTTATGTTAGTTTGATAGGCGGCCATACCGCTTGCCATGAACCTTTCCCTATCAACATGCTGAAGAGAGTAAACTTCCTTTCCATTGGGATCCAAAATTCTAAAGGTAGTAGCAGGAATCAAAGGCACTTCACGCGCATCAAGAACAAGCCCAGTGTAGTTCGCCTTAGGTGGGGGTGGTGATACCGGTTTGGATTGGATACCCATGGTATCAGCAACAATCTTCCTCACTTTCTTAAGATATATTCTTCCCCAAACGGTGTAAATCTCCCCATCCCACTTTTCCCTAACTATCTCAACACCTTTAATCCATCCTTCCACTTCGCTTCTCACAACATCGCTTTTAACCATAAAGTTTTCCATAAGAGTCTGACTATCTATTCTAACTCCTTTTATAGTCTCGAGTAAGTTTCTCTGAAGGTCTAAAATAGCTCCCCTCTTAGCTAGGAGTTTCCCTTGAGCTTTATTAACAGCAGTAGTCGGGGGAACAGCAGAACCCGAAGCCTCAACATAGTCCTCCGTCCAGTTAATGGTTCCGTGAGCCGTCTCTTCTATAACCTTTTCCATTTCAGCTCCCGCTTGAGCCTGAATTCCGGAAGATTGAGCGAAAGCCCCAAGTGCCATAATCCCTAATCCTAAACATACCATTAGCCATCCTATGGGCTTCCTCATACTAGTCTCCTCCTCTCCAAATTTTTATAAATTTATTTTACCACATTTACTTAATTCTGAAAAACTTGTTAGCGTTTTCATAAGTCAGAAAAGCAAGCCTCTCCTTATTTTCACCCCTTGCTCTAGCTACCTCTTCAAGCACATACAAAAGATAGGAGGGCTCATTCCTTTCCCCTCTGTGAGGCCTAGGAGCTAAATAAGGGGAATCCGTTTCTATAAGAACTCTTTCAAGTGGAACTAACGATGCAGCTTTCCTTAAGTCATCTGCATTAGGAAAAGTTATTATGCCAGAGAAGGAAACGTAAAGTCCGAGAGATAACCCCTTTTCAAGATACTTCGTACCACCCGTATAACAGTGCAACACTCCTCCACCTTCAGGTAGACCTACATTTTCAATTATCGAAAAGGCATCCTCATGGGCATCCCTTACATGAATTATCACAGGCTTATTAACTTCCTTAGCTAAAGAAAGCTGGGCTTCGAAAACTTTCCTCTGAATCTCCCGAGGAGAGTTATCATAGTAATAATCAAGGCCCGTTTCCCCTAAGGCCACAACCTTTGGATGAGAAAGAAGCCTCTTAAGGTTTAATATATCTTCCTCACGGAAAAGTTTCGCATCATGAGGATGAAAACCACAAGCAGCATAAGCACCATCCATACCTTCCACCATCTTCACTGCTCTCTCACTTGATGACAAGTCCCATCCTACTACAACCATTCTGTAGATTCCAGCCTTTTTAGCCTTTTCGTAAACTTCTCTCCAATCATCTTTAAAATGCTTCATATTAAGATGGCAATGGCTATCAAAGAGCCTCATTTTCTTTAAGTCACCTTACTTCCAGGCCCTACCTCTTTCTCTGGCCTAAGTATTACTGGCCTACCCTCCTTATCTATAGCAGCAAGAAGCATCCCATGAGAGATTATCCCTTTTATCTTCGCAGGCTCAAGATTAGCTATAACAACTACTTCCTTGCCAACAAGATCCTCAGGGGAGTAAACTTCCGCTATCCCAGCAACTATAGTTCTTACCTCATCACCCACATCTATTTCAAGTTTAAGAAGCTTATCGGTTCTCGGCACTCTTTCCGCAGATATAACCCTAGCTATCCTCAAATCCATCCTCCTAAATTCCTCGATGCTTATAAACTCGGTCATTTTTCTCTCCTCCTTTTTAGGTTCAACCACTGCCTCTTTTCTGGGGAAAAGTATCTCCCCAGGTTTAACTTTGATACCAACTGGAAACCTACCCCAAACTAAGGAGGAAAAACCGTGATCCTCTGGTTTTCCCTCCAAACCAAGCATTTTCCAAGCTTTAACACCGCTTTCGGGCATAAAGGGGGTCAGCATAACAACCAGAAACCTCAGTCCTTCAAGAACAGTATAGAGAATCCTTGATAGCCTCTTTTTATTACCCTCTTTAGCTAAAGACCAGGGAGATGTTTCGTCTATATACTTATTAAGGCGAGATGAAAACGCGAAAATATCCCTTAAAGTTTTGTCGAAACCAAACTCATCCATATATTCCTTAGCCCTTCTTAAGGTTTCCTCAGCCAAGGAAGCCACTTCCCTATCAACTGGCTCTTCTTCCCCAGGTTCAGGAACGATGCCATCAAAAAATCTTTCAACCATGACTAAAGTTCTATTAAGAAGGTTACCAAAGTTGTCAGCAAGGTCACCGTTAATCCTGTTTATGAAAGCATCATGTGAAAAATCCCCATCAAGGCCAAAGGGGACTTCCCTAAGTAAGAAGTACCTGAAGGAATCAACCCCATACTTATCCACTACCTCATTAGGATCTACTACATTACCCTTGGACTTCGACATCTTCTCCCCTTCAACCGTCCACCAACCATGCGCAAATACCATCTTTGGAGGATTAAGTCCAAGAGCCATGAGCATAGCAGGCCATATAACCGCATGGAATCTCAAGATATCTTTTCCAACAAGATGGTGAACTACAGGCCAATATTTTTTAAGCTTCTCATCATCCTGAGTAAACCCCGCAACCGTAAGATAGTTTATAAGAGCATCGAACCAAACATATATCACATGAGAGGGATCTCCTGGGAAAGGTATACCCCACTTCACAGTTGTTCTTGTAACACTTATATCCTTTAACCCCATTTTTATAAAGCTATAAACCTCATTATATCGAGACTCCGGTTTGACACAATCAGGATTTTTCTCCATATGCTCAAGAAGCTTATTCTGATATTTAGAAAGCCTAAAAAAGTATGTTTCCTCGCTTACCCTTTCAACTTCTCTACCACAATCAGGGCATCTCCTTTCAGCCAGAAGCTGCGATTCACTCCAAAACGTTTCACAAAAAACACAGTACCACCCTTCATATACTCCCTTATATATATCTCCCGACTCTATCATACGTCTAAAAGCCTCTTGAACCACATTTTTATGTCTTTCTTCCGTGGTTCTTATAAAATCATCATAGCTTATGTTAAGCTTGACCCATAAGCTCTTAAAGTTTTCAACAACCTTATCGGCAAGCTCCTTTGGATGAAGAGCCTGCTTCTCAGCAGCCCTATGTATCTTCTGACCATGTTCATCAGTCCCCGTACAAAATAAAACATCATAGCCATCCATCCTTTTCCAACGAGCCATGACATCCGCTGCTATAGTCGTATAGGCATGCCCTATATGAGGAACATCATTAACATAATAAATCGGAGTAGTTATATAAAATCTCTTCAATCCTTATCCCCCCTTTTCAACTTCAAAACCATCTTATATATTTCCCTTTTAGGGAGCTTGATCTCCTCAGAAAGCTTCTTTACCACTTCCTTAGAAGTAAGTCCCTTTTTCAGGAGAGAAGTTATCCTTTCCTCAATGTTCTCCTTAACATCTCCCTTGCTAAGATTCTCATTACCTTCTACCACTAAAACGATCTCTCCCTTCAGATCCTTCGCCTTAGCTAAAAGCTCCGAAAGGTAGCCTCTTAAAGCTTCCTCATGAAGCTTGGTTATCTCTCTAACTAAACAAGCCTTTCTATCTCCTAACATTTCAAGTATATCACACAAGCTTTCATATATTCTATGAGGCGATTCATAAAACACCAAAGTAAAGGGAAGATCCCTAAGACCCTTTAGAGTCTTCAACCTCTTCCCCTTCTGAGAGGGAAGGAAACCATAGAATATAAATGGATGAGGAGTTATCCCTGAAAGAAGGAGAGCAGGAACAAAAGCAGTTGGTCCAGGGAGAACTTCTATCTTAAAACCCTCCTCTATACAAAACTTTATCGCTTCAGCTCCTACATCAGATATTCCAGGAGTACCTGCATCGCTCACCAACGAAATACTTTTCCCTTCTGAAAGAAGCTCTTTAAGAAGAGGAATCCTTTTCTTCCAGTTATTCTTGTTATAACTATAAAGCTTTTTCCTTTCTATTCCATATTTATTAAGAAGTATTCGAGTTCTTCTTGTATCCTCAGCAAATATAACGTCACATTCTTTTAAAATCCTTAAAACCCTTAAAGTTACGTCTTCAAGGTTACCTATTGGTGTCGGACATATAAATAGGGGCATTTATATCTCACCCATATATATCTTCTTTAGCTCCTCCGTATAACTTCCGTCCTCGTTATAAAGAATAAGAGGGCAAGAAACCTTTATCGATGGGGAACCATCTCTAACTCCCTTAACCAAGATGAACTCAGCATCCTCATTAATTTTGGAATGGACAAATCTCATCTCCTTAGGCTCTATCTTAAGTCTTCTCATATGAAATAAAAGCTCAGCTAACCTAAAGGGCCTATAGATGAGGTATAGTCTTCCACCCGTAGAAAGAAGATACCTTGAAGCTTTCAAGAACTCTTCAAGAGTACAACCTTCCTCGGTATAAGCTATGGATCTCATCTTATCGGAAGGTAACCTTCCGCTCTCCAACGATATGTAGGGAGGATTACCCAAAACCACGCTAAACGCCCCTTGCGGGAAATATTCTTCTATTTTTCTTAAGTCTCCCTGAATTATTTCTATTCTTTCAGAAAACCCGTTGATCTCAACGTTCTTTCTAGCTAGCTCTACAAGCTCAGGTTGTAATTCTATCCCCGAAAGCCTTATCCCAGGAACCTTCAAGGCTAAAAGAAGAAGTACTATTCCCGTTCCTACCCCAAGCTCTATAACTTTATCTTTCGGCCTTAAAGTCAAAAAATCAGAAAGCAAAAGAGCCTCAATCCCAAAACGCGGTCCTTCCGAAGGTTGATAAAGCTTAAGCTTCCCCCTTAATATAGAATCAAACGTATATGTGCTCATTTCCTTTTAGCCTTAGATTTCGCCTCCTCTACCTCTCCTCTAAGTAGCTCTAAAACCTCCCTAATAAGCTCTCCCTTGCTTTTGTTTAAAAGCATAGAGAGCTTTTCTCTTAAACGACTCTCTATCCTCGAAGGATCAGAACCATATTTATTAATAGCTACATCCAAAAGCTTAAGCATTCTATCAAGTACAGAAGCCCCTATCTCCCTAACTATAAGCCTTTTAGTCACCTCAGCAGCCCCTTCAACAGAAAAACCAAAAAGAAGGAGATCACCAAAACCATCAATAAAAGCCTTTACCTCCCCCTCAGAAAGCCTCCATAATAGAGAAGATTTAACCAAATCCTTTAAAGAAATTATTAAAAGAGATTCTTCAAGGCTTTTATCCCCAACCTTGTTAAGCAGGCTTTTTATCCCTCTTTCCACACCACCATAAAAGTCCTTTTTAGCTTTTTCTGAAAAAGTCGAGGCTTCAAGAATTTCCTTGGTATAGGTTAAGATCTCATCATGAACTTTGCCCTTGTCAAGAGAATAGGCGTTTGAAGAAAGAAGCAAAAGCCAAAGGATCAAAAGGCAACCAACTCTCCTCAGATCCCTTCACCTCCCTTAAATAACCTAAGGTCAAAGCATAACCCAGAGCAAAGGAAAAGGCTACATCAGAGAAAAAGTGATTATTGGTCTCCAATCTATTATAAGCCACAATAACTATAAGAAACAAAAAGGCTAATCTTATCCATCCCTTAAACCTCATTCCTATCCAGCTAAAAGTTGAAGTGGCAACAAGTACATGTCCTGACGGGAAACTTTGAAAATCGTTTTTAAACAGAGATTCAGGAAAATTAAAGAATGATAATTCTCCTAGACCCATATAAGGACGAGCTCTACCTAATAATACCTTTAATAGATTCCCCAACAATGCAGTTAAAACTATAAGGCATAGGAGCTCGAGGATAGGATTTTCCCATTTTTCCAACCTTAGGATATAAAAAAGACATAAAAAAGAAAGCAAGAGAGGCAAAATGAAATCTGCATCTCCTATAATATTACCAAACTTAGAAAGACAGGACACTCTTCCTAAATCTGATGGAAAGACAAAATCCATAGGGATGAGGAAAATGAAAAGTAAAAGGATAACTTCTACTTCTAATTTCCTCAGGGAATTCAAAAAAGACAGGATTATCCCTTTTTTCCAGCTTCTATAAAGAAAACATAAGAGAAGAACAGCAAAGAGTAATTTATACATATAATAATACTAAATAAGGGGAGCTGGATTGCTCCCCTTAAATGTTATAAAAGCCACTTACTTACCCGTAACTTTCGTTTTAAGCTCTTTACCTACTCTGAAAACAGGAACCTTCCGAGGCGGTATCTTAATTTCCTCACCAGTACGAGGGTTCCTGCCAACTCTTTCAGCCCTTTCCTTAACCTCAAATATACCAAAACCAGCTATCTGAACTTTCTCTCCTTTAGATAGGGCATCCATTACCGCTTCAAATAGAGCATTAACAACCAAAGCAGTGTCTTTCTTAGTCATGCCCGTTTTCTCCGCAACTTCCCGAACCAACTCTGCCTTCGTCAAATTTCTCACCTCCCAAGTTTTTTACCTATTATAAGCAAAATTCCTCTTCATATCAATAGGTTTTTCAAAAAGCCATTAAAAATTTTGATAGAAGCGTTTTTTTCATATCGAAGATAATAAGGTAGTGTGGTAAAATTGGTAAAGAAACGGCTCAGAATTAACTTTACAAAAGGGAGGTGCGATTATGGCAGAGCAATATCATGAACCAACAAATGAACTAACAGCAAAAGACAGGGATTTCACAAGAGCGCTCGTAAGCTTAAAGGAAGAGATCGAAGCAATAATGTGGTACCAGCAGAGAGCTTCCGCCACCAAAGATGAAACCATTAGGGAAGTGTTAGAACACAACAGGGACGAAGAGATGGAGCATGCGGCTATGCTCCTTGAGTGGCTCAGAAGAAACATGCCTGGCTGGGATAAAGCTTTAAAAACTTATCTCTTTACAACTGAACCATTAACACAGATAGAAGCGGAAGTAAGTAATGAAGAGGAATCTCCAGGTGGAGATCTTAAACTAAGAAAGATTAAAAGGGGGTGAATTCTAGTGGACTTCTTAAGGAGAAAGCTATCTCCACTTACACCTAAAGAATGGGAAGAGGTAGATAAGAGAGCTAAAGAAGTGTTCTCAACCCAACTTTATGGAAGAGCAATAGTAGACGTTCTTGGTCCTTTTGGATGGGAATACGCTGCACATCCTATGGGTGAAGTAGAAAAGCTCTCTAAAGAAGGAGATACTATAGAGTTTGGTTTAAGAAAAGCGCTTCCTTTAATAGAGCTAAAGAGGTACTTCTACCTCGATCTTAATGAACTTGATAAATTAGAAAGGGGACATCCTGCGGTAGACCTATCCTCCCTAGAAGAAGCGGTTAGAGACGTTGCATCTTTCGAAGACGGAGCTATCTTCGAAGGATGTGAAAAGTCTGGAATAAAAGGAATTTTAGCTTATAAAAATGAAAGAAACATACAATCTTCCTTGAAAGAGGAGGAGTTTATAGAAAGCTTATACAAGGCCTTATCTAAATTCAAGTCTGATGGAATTGAAGGACCCTACGCCTTAGTTATAAACATAGATAAGTGGGTAGAACTCGTTAAGGGAAGCAAGTATTATCCTATAGAGGAAAAGATTGAAGATATATTAAAAGATGGTAAGATTCTCACCACACCACGTATAAGCGATGCTCTTGTGGTTTCTGAAAGAGGCGGTGATTTTGAGCTTATTTTAGGACAAGACCTATCAATAGGTTATGAAAAAACAGAAAACTCGAAGGTAAAACTATTTATCCTTGAAAGCTTCACCTTTAGAGTGGTCAACCCTGAAGCTTTAGTATATCTTAAGTTTTAAGGCTTTAAAAATATACTTTAAGGGGTAGGCTTCTTGAAGCTTACCCCTTAAAATTTTAAAGATAAAAGATGGGTATCAATGAGCTTAAAAAAGAGCTATTAAAAATAGCCAAAATTAAAAGTGCCATATCATTACTTCAATGGGATTTATCAACCTATATACCGCCTAAAGGGATCGAATGGAGAGCAGAAGTATTAGGAGAGCTATCAGAATACGTATTTTCCTTACTCACAAGCGAAAAGCTAGGAGAGCTTATAAACAAAGCCTTAGAAGAGGCAGAAACTGAAGAAGATACAGCTCTAGTAAAACTGACCCAAAAGGAGTATTCTAGATATAGAAAGATTCCTAAAGAGCTATTTATAGAGTTTCAAAAGGAGCGTGCAAGATCAGAAAAACTCTGGGAAGAGGCAAGAAAGGAAAACAACTTCCTTATATTACAGGAAAGCCTAAGCAAAATAGTTAAAATGTTGATAGATATAACAGAATGTATAGGTTATAAAGAAAATAGATATGATGCTTTATTGGATGAGCATGAACCTGGCTTTGAAACAAACAAGTTAAAGCAGATATTCTCTAACGCAAAAAAAGAGCTTCTAAGCTTACTAGAAAAAATCGAACCTAAACATACCAATATCAAACGAGTAAACGAAATATGTGAAGGACCGTTTCCCTTAGACAAACAAAAAGAGCTATGCCTCAATATAATAACAAACATCGGATTTGACCTATCCTCCGGCAGGCTTGACACTTCGGCCCATCCCTTTACAGAAATTGTTGGACTAAAGGATGTGAGAATAACTACAAGATATGATGAAAGGGATTTTTCTCAAGCCCTGTTTGCAACGCTGCACGAGTGCGGACATGCCCTTTACGACCTAAACATTCCGGAAAGGTTTTTCGGACTACCCATAGGAGATGGAGCTTCTTCAGGATTCCATGAAAGCCAGGCGAGGTTTTGGGAAAACTTCATAGGAAGAAGCTTTTACTTCATGGTTTTCATAAAGCCAGTTTTAGATGAATATTTCCAACCCTTAAAATCGATTAAATTAGAAGATCTGTGGAGAGCATTTAATATCGTTAAAAGATCTTTAATAAGGGTCAGTTCCGATGAAATAACCTATAATCTTCATATAATACTAAGATTTGAACTTGAAGAAGCATTAATAAATGAAAAATTGTTGGTTTCTGATCTTCCTTACATCTGGAATGAGAAAATGGAAGAATATTTCGGTATAAGGCCAGATAGCCTAAAAAGCGGAGTTTTACAAGATATCCACTGGGCAGCCGGATTGTTTGGCTATTTTCCATCCTATATGCTAGGAAACATATATGCAGGACAGATCTACTTTAAGCTTAAGAAAGATATTCAAAACTTAGAAGAAGCTGTATCAAAAGGTAACTTTAAAATAATTCTTGAATGGCTTAAAGAAAACATATTTTCTTATGGAAAACTTTATGAGCCCTTAGAACTTATAAGGAAAATCTCTGGAGAGGAGCTCTCGTCTAGATACTTAGTAGAATACCTAAAAGACAAATTTTTAGAGAGGTGAACTAGATATTGAAATTTGTCTTTCTCACTTTAATAATTTTTCTAATAATATTAAAGATGTTTGAGGGGACCGCTTCAGCTTTAGAGATTCCAGAAATTACACCTGAAGAAGCTTGGAACTACCTAGGAAAAGAAGGATATGTATTTCTCGATGTTAGAGAGCCTCATGAGTACAATGAGGAGCGTATTAAAGGGGCAATAAACCTACCTAAGGGAATGGTTGGCTCAAAAATAGGAGAACTCTTCCCTAAAAAAGAAGCCCAAGTATTCATAGTTTACTGTCGATCAGGAAGAAGATCTCTTGATGCTACTAAGACACTAATAGAAATGGGCTATAAAGCCTTTAACATGAAGGGTGGAATATTAGCCTGGAAAAAAGCAAATCTTCCAACGGAAAAATAAGCTCAAAAACCGTATATCAAACTAATCCTAATTTACAAAATTAGCTATATATTATTTGGCTAAATTATGCCTTTCCTCCTCCACCTATATCTTAGATATATACCTAAACCGCTTATAGATAAAGTTAAGATTAGTAATACAAGAGCCGATCCGAATGCCATTGGAATTTGCTTCTCTGGTTTAGTTCCTTCAGTCATTAGGCCATAAATAAGATACGGAAGAGCCATAACTTCATCAAATATAGAGCTAGGAAGCTTACGAGTATAAAAGGTCACTGCAGTAAACATTATAGGAGCAGTCTCGCCCGCCGCCCTACCCAAACTTAATATAGCACCAGTGAGAATACTTGGAAAGGCGATAGGCAAAAGAACAATCCTAATCATTTTCCACTTACCTGCTCCTAAAGCGTAAGCCGCCTCTCTCAAATCCATAGGTATCGCCTTAATAGCCTCTTCAGTAACCTTTATCATGATAGGTAAAACAAGAACGCCAAGAGTTAACACTCCTGAAAGAATTGAAACTCCAAAACCAAAAGCATTAACAAAAAGAGATAAACCAAACAAACCGAATACTACCGATGGTATGCCAGCTAAGGCATTTACACAACTTCTCACAAGAGAAGTAAACCAATTATCCTTAGCAAACTCACTTAGATATATACCTGAAAAAACTCCAAGAGGCAGGGCGACGATTATAGAACCTACTGAAAGATAAAGGCTACCTAAAAGAGCAGGATATATACCTCCTTCAGTCATACTTTTTCTTGGTTCTTCAAGAAGGAAAGACAGGGTTAGCTTTTCACCGCCCTTGATTACTAAAACTAAAAGTAACGAAAATAAGAAAAGAAGCACAAATAAAACCAACAATCTAAGAACCATTACGGCTATTTTTTCCTCAAAGATCAACCACTTCATAGATAAATCCTCCTCTTACCGAACTTATCAGCAATAAAATTTAAAAGGACCGTTATAATAAAAAGTATCATTCCTATAGCAAACAGAGCATGGTAATGAAGGCTACCAAAAGGAGCCTCGCCCATTTCAGCCGCTATCGTCGCAGTCATAGTTCTAACAGGATCGAATATAGACTTGGGTATTTTAGCGGCTCCACCAGCTACCATTAAAACAGTCATGGTTTCTCCTATAGCTCTTCCCATTCCCAAAAATATACTCGAAAGAATTCCAGACCACGCCGTCGGTATAACCACATGGGTAACCGTTCTCCATTTTGTCGCTCCAAGAGCATAAGAAGCTTCCAAAAGCTCATGAGGAACCATAGACATAGAATCCTCAGCAACGCTTGCTACTAAAGGTATTATCATTATTCCGAGAACTATAGAAGCGGTAAAAGCGTTAAGCCCTAAAGGCAAATCAAACAGGTTCTTAATAAATGGGCCTAACACCACCATGCCAAAGAAGCCGTATATAACAGATGGTATGCATGCCAAAACCTCAAGAATAGGCTTTAAGGTTTCTCTCACCTTAGGGCGAGCGAAAAAGGCCATATATATAGCTGCCCCAAGTCCTAAAGGTATCCCAACAATCAGCGCTCCCAATGTAATAACGATGGTCCCAACAATTATAGGAAGGATCCCAAAGGCGGGCGGGATATATGTTGGATACCATTGCTTACCAAGGAAAAATTTCAAAGGGGATACCTCTCTAAACAGAGGCATCCCCTCCTCAAAGAGCATTACAACTATTCCTAAGGTAGCGATAATCGTCAACAAAGCTGAAACGAAAACTATCCCCTTAGCTACCTTCTCCTCCATGGCCTACTTAACTGGAACAAAACCCTCATCCTTAACTATCTTCTGCCCTTGCGGAGACAAGATGAAATCTATGAAGTCCTTAACTGCACCTTTAGGTTCTCCATTAGTGTACAGGAAAAGCGGCCTCGAGAGCTTATAAGTACCATTTACTACCGTCTCCATCGTGGGCTTAACTCCCTCAATCTCCAAAGCCTTAACCTTATCGGTAACGTATCCTAATCCTATATAACCAATAGCACCCTCTGTCTGAGCAACAGCCTCTGCAACAGCTTTGTTAGAGGCTAAAAGAAGAGCGTCTCCCCTAAGCTTCTCATCCTTTAAGACAAGCTCATGGAAAGATCCGTAAGTTCCAGAAGCGGTATCTCTTGAAACGACCACGATCTTAACGTCCTTCCCACCAACTTCCTTCCAATTATTTATCTTTCCACTGTATATATCTCTAACTTGAGCAACTGTCAAAGCCTTCACAGGATTAGATGGATGAACAACTATAGCCAAACCATCCCTCGCAATCATATGCTCAACAGGATTAACGCCTCTGGCCTTAGCCTTCTCTATCTCCTCTTTCTTCATAGCTCTTGAAGACATCGCTATATCACAAGTCCCATCGATAAGAGCCGCTATTCCTACGCCAGAACCCCCTCCCTTGACAGAAACATTAACATCCTTTTTAACATCCATAAACTTTTCAGCACAAGCTTGAGCGATTGGAAATACAGTGGTTGAACCAACTACGTTAACGCTCTTAGACTGTGCCCATACCCCAAAAGCAAAAGCTAAAACTAAAGTAGCTACTACAACTATCCTCCTAAGCCTCATAAAACAAACCACCTCCTAAGAATTTTTCTATAAGGAATTTTAGTAGGATATATTAAAGCAAGTACAAAGGAATCTTAAAGAAATCTTTACAAAGACGCTTATCAAAAAAAAGGAACTTAAAGAATAAAATAAAAAGGGGAACCCCAATAGGAATATGGGGTTCCCCCTTCCCTTAAAAACTAGGTGCTTTTTCACCTATTGACGAGGTATACCTGACTCCTTATAGATGAGATCCATAAGGTTCTTCCCACAGAGCTCTTCCATCTTGGGCCATACAACCTTTCTCACATGCTTGGCTATCTTATCAAGCTGTTCAGCAGTTAACATAACGATCGTCCACCCATATTCCTTCTGGAGTTTCTGACGATACTCCTCATCAACCTGCTTTGCCCTATCCCACTGAATCTTAGATTCTTCGTTTGCGGCCTCCATTAACACCTTCTGATCCTCAGGAGACAGCTTATCCCAAATTCCCTTGTTTATAACAAACCACCAAGTCTCGCAGAAGTCGTTGTACTGTATCCAAACCTTCTGAACATCACGGAACTGCCAACCTTGGTAAGGCGGACCGCCCATCTGCCCATCAGCTACACCCATCTGAAGGGCAGTGTAAACCTCAGCATAAGGTATAGGGGTAGCGATGTAACCTAAAGCCTCATAAGTCCACTCACAGGGCTTTATAGGCATAACGCGAACCTTCATACCCTTCTTAACTGTAGGATCTTCAGGATTTGGAGGCATAGCCTTCAATGATACACCGCTCATACCAATCGGTACAACATCCAAAGCCTTTATGTTATGCTTTTCCCAGAGCTTCTGAACGACCTTGTAAGCCCAACCTCCGGGACTGTAGACTTTAACCGCATCTTCGAAGGTCGTGAATATGTATGGGAAGTAATAAGCCAAATTGAGTTCAGGGTCAAAGTTAGCATTGGCTTGTTGTAAAGCTACTTCGATAGTCCCACGCATTACCATTTCAAAGATCTGCGTCCAGTCCCCCAATACTCCACCAGAATAAACATCAATCTTGATCTTACCCTTGGTTCTCTCAAAAACCTTCTTAGCAAATTCCTTAGCACGGATGTCATAATCGCTATCTACAGGGTGAATCTGAGACATCCTCCACTGATACTGGGGTTGCTGTTGCTGAGCTAAGCCTGATCCAACCATTAGACCTAAACTTAAAACCGCTAAGAAAACCACAACCAACACACTTAAAAGTTTCTTACCCAATATACCTCACCTCCATAGAGTGCTTTACTTTCAAGCTAATTTTAACACATAAAACTGAAAACATGCAAGTAAACGAAGCTAATCTTAGTAAACCCACCTTTATATTTTTCGTTCTTGAAAAATAAAAAAATATCCTTTAGAGTTTTAGAAGGGGGTGATCTGATGATAGCTAAAAGAGGTGATTTTGTCCAAATCCAAGTTAAAATACTTGAACCTGGGGAAAGGGCTCCAAACCTACCAGAAGACACTAAAAGGGTTCCTTTCGAAATGAGGGTTAAGGGGTTTCTAATCGAAGAGGAAGCAAAATTAGGATCCAGCGTTAAAATAAGGACCTTTTCTGGCAGAGAGATAAGTGGAACCTTAGTAGCCATAAATCCAGTATACGAACATAACTTTGGCGAGCCGGTTCCTGAGCTCTTAAACATCGGTGAAGAGCTAAGAAAGATATTAGGAGGTGAATAGCTTGAAGGAAAGATACTCTTACCAAGCAGTTATGGAAAGAAGAGCTGAGATAATGAGAAAGGCAGTCGGTATAGATTACGATAGGTTCGTAATTAAAGGAATAGCTTTCGACTATGAGAGAATGATGAAAGAGGTAGGATATCCCATAGAAGAGATAAGAAAGATCCAAAGCGAAACATCTGTCGGGAATACTCCTCTTGTAGAGCTTAAAAACATAAATAAGCTGATTAAGAAACTAGCTCCAAAAGGTAAGGGAGCCAGGATATTCCTGAAGGATGAAGCAACGAACCCCTCTGGAAGCTTTAAGGATCGAAGAGCGTCAATAAGCATATATCGAGCATCACAACTGGGATATAAGGGCGTCATCGCCGCCACAAGCGGCAATTACGGAGCAGCGGTTGCATCTCAAGCAGCAAAGAGAAACCTAAGATGCATAATAGTTCAGGAGTGCTTCGATAATAATTGGATAGGACAGCCAGAAATATTGGAAAAGGGAAGGGCTTGTGAAGCATATGGTGCAGAAGTAGTTCAGCTTACTGTTGGACCGGAGCTATTTTATTACACGCTTGTCCTTCTAGAAGAGACCGGTTATTTTAATGCCTCACTTTATACCCCTTATGCTATAGCTGGAATAGAAACTCTAGGATATGAGATAGCTGAACAAACCCAAAAACTTACAGGAAGATTCCCTGATGCAGTCGTAGTTACACATGCTGGAGGAGGACTCATAACTGGAACCGCACGTGGACTTAAGAAAGCGGGAGCACAAGAGACTAAAGTAATAGGTGCAAGTGTAGATCTAAGAGGTCTACATATGGCCAGCACAAATGACTTTAACAAGAAATACTTTACTACAGGACATACGGGATTTGGTATACCTTTTGCAGCCTATCCTGACAGGGCAGATGTCCCTAAAAACGCAGCAAGACCCCTAAGATACATGGATAGATATGTTCTTGTAACTCAGGGAGATGTTTTCTATATAACTGAGATGCTTGCGCAGCTCGAAGGCCTACAGAGAGGACCCGCTGGAAACACATCCTTAGCTGCAGCCTTTTCTCTTGCAATGGAAATGGAAGAGGATAAAATAATAGTCGTCAATGAAACGGAATATACCGGAGCTGGAAAGCTACCTTCTGCTCAGCTAACCTTCGCTAAAAAAATGGGAATGATAGTTAAACGAGGAGATCCCTTGAAGGAAGATAAACCAGGACAGGTTATAGTTATACCAGAACATCCATCTCAGATAAGGCACATAGAATATCCCTTAGAAGAACTTAAAAAGAGCTATATTAAGGAACTAATACGTCGAGAAAATAAGAAAGACTTCGATGAAAAGGAGTTAAGCTTCTTAGAGGAAGATTTAAGAATCTCAAGAAAAGAATTGATCAAGCTTATAGATGAGGTAAAAATAGCCCTTCAGGGGTTACCTTAAAAAGCCATTTTAATTTAGACTAGAAAGATCCTATTTATTGTCTTTTACTATAAAAAATACCACTTCTGATAAAAAATCGAGGGTTGAATAAAACTAGAATGTAGGCTATGATAGAAATGAGATTAAATAGCATGAAGTAAAAAGAACCAAAAAGGAAACTTGCTATTTTTGAGGGGGGGGAGGATACCAAAATGAGATTAAGCACGATGGGGAATCTTAAGCCCTTTGGGCCACTTTATGAGAATGCTCAGAAACAGTTCTTAAAGGCAGCTGACCTCATAGACTTAGACCCAAACCTTGGAAACTTTCTCTTATGGCCGCAGAGAACCTTGGAAGTTCACTTTCCAGTAGTAATGGATGATGGAAGAGTAGAAATATTTAAGGGGTATAGGGTACAACATAACACAGCAAGAGGGCCTGCCAAGGGAGGCATAAGATATCATCCAGACACCCACCTTGATGAGGTTGCAGCCTTAGCATTTTGGATGACCTGGAAATGCGCAGTTATGAACCTTCCTTTTGGCGGGGGTAAGGGCGGAGTTAGAGTTGATCCATCGAAGCTATCAGAAAAGGAGCTCGAGAGACTAAGCAGAAGATACTTCTCAGAAATTCAAGTCATAATAGGGCCTCACAAGGATATACCGGCACCTGACATAAATACAAACCCAAAGATAATGGCCTGGTACATGGACACCTATAGCATGAATGTAGGTTATACAAGCCTTGGCGTGGTTACAGGAAAGCCTCTTGACCTTGGCGGATCCGAAGGCAGACCGGAAGCAACAGGTAGAGGGGTTTCAATACTAGCAAACGAAGCCTGTAAGATCTTAGGAAAGGATATTTCGAAGGCAAGAGTTGCAATTCAAGGATTTGGAAACGTTGGCTCTTACTCAGCGAAGATATTAAGTGAGGAATATGGAGCAAAGATAGTAGCAGTAAGCGATATAAGCGGTGGCATATACGATGAAAGGGGATTAAACATTAGCGACCTAATACACTATAGGGACATGAATAAAGGTATAATTAAAGGCTATCCTAAAGGAGAAGCGATATCAAACAAGGAACTTTTGGAGCTTGATGTAGACATCTTAGTTCCAGCAGCTCTTGAAAATGCGATTACAGAAAAAAACGCAAATGATGTTAAGGCAAAGATTATAATCGAGGGGGCAAACGGTCCTATTACTCCAGAAGCAGAAGAGATTCTTTTAAAGAAAGGCATTTTTATTGTACCTGACATTGTGGCAAACGCAGGAGGAGTCGTAGTATCTTACTTTGAGTGGGTCCAAGATCTCCAAACCTTCTTCTGGGATATTGATGAAATAAGAAAGAGGTTAATGAAAATGATGATTCATGCCTTCATAGAGGTCGGTAAAACCAAAGAAAAGTATAATACCGATATGAGAACAGCCGCATATATAGTTGCAATTAACAGGGTCGCAAGCGCTCTAAAACAAAGAGGCTACTATCCAATGTAATTAGAGAGACAAGGCCCGTGAGGTTTTAACCTCACGGGCCTTCATTTTTATCTAATACCGAGAACCAATTTAGGAAGCCACATGGAAAGCCAAGGGATATAGGTAGTAAGAGCTATAACGGGAAGATTTCCAAATATCATAAATATAAGAGCAGGCTTTATATATTGATCAAAGGAAACCCTACCCACTCGCCCTCCGAGATAAAGAATGGGAGCTGTAGGAGGGGTCACATTTCCAAGACCAAGATTTGTTCCTAAAATAGCGGCAAAATGCACCGGGTGAACCCCTATACGAACAGCCAGAGGTAAAAGAAGAGGAGCTACAAGCAGGGTCCCGCTTAAATCATCCATAAGCATACCTATTATTATCAAGAAAACATTTATCATAAATAGAATCACATATTTGTTATCAGAGATAGAAATAAGGAAATCAGCGATCTTCATAGGGACTTTCTCCATGGTATATATCCTGCCCAATATGGTTACGAAAAAGAGCATTAGAACAACAACACTGCTTGTAGTAGCGGCAGTATAGAGAGACTTAAAGAAGGTCTTAAAAGTAAGCTCTTTGTGAACAAAAAAACCAACTATTATCGCATAGGTAACCGCAACAGCAGCAGCTTCAGTAGGAGTTGTAACACCACCATATATTCCACCAAGAATTATCACGGGCATAAGAAGGCTCCAGATGCTCTGTCTTGTAGCTCGAGCCACTATTTTGAATTTCTCGAAACCAGGAGCAGGTGGCTCAACCTTAACGAACGGGAAGTTCTTCTTAACCATTATGTAGTTAATTATAGAATATAAGGTCGCAGTTAAGATGCCTGGAATAACTGTAGAAAGAAAGCAGGCGGTTATCGAAGTCTGCGTAACCCAACCATATAGAATCATAGGAACACTTGGGGGTATAAGCTGTCCTAAAATTGCAGCACAACTGACCATTGCAGTAGTATAATACCTTGGATATCCTCTTTCTTCCAGCTTTGGAATCATTATGGTTCCTATAGCAGCCACAGCAGAGGAAGCGGTTCCAGAAATGGCACCAAATATAGCACAAGCCCAAATTGTAGCAGCACCTAATCCGCCTCTCATCCTTCCAAGAAGCGCCTCAGCAAATATAACAAGCCTCTCAGCTATACCACTTGAGCCCATAAGCATTCCCGCCATAATAAAGAACGGTATTGACAACAGGGTTATAGAATTAAGAGCCTTAAATCCAACACTAGCCAAAAAAGAAATATCAGGGAAAGCTATCAAAGCCATGTACAGAGCCGCCGCCATAAAAGCAAATGGGACTGGAACCCCTATAGACAAGCCAACTATAAGTATAAGAATATCAATTACTATATGCATAAAATTACCTCCTCCCCAGTCTAACTTTTTTCAATTTCTGGTGACAGCTCTTCTTCCTTCTTAAACCTTATCTCCCTCTTGCCCAAAAGCTGCAAGGTATAGTCCACAATCTCTACAAATGTGTAAAAAACCATGAGAATCGCAGATATAAGCATAGCAACTTGAGCATATACGAGAGGAATCCTAAGAGAAGGAGTATATTCAGGGACTTTCAAAGCCCATTTTATATAATTCCAAGACCATTGGAGAAAGATGATAGTCATAATAAAAGTAAATATAGTTATCACAAATTTAATCTTCAAGAAATTCCTTGGGGTTTTTACGATAACATTTAAAACATCTGCCATAATATGGCTTCTTTCTCTAGAAGCATGTGCAGAACCTATAAAGTAAAGCCAACAACCAACCAAGGTGGCGAGCTCCTCAATCCCCATTAGAGGGCGAGCAAAAACATACCTTAGAATTACCTCCGCCATTACTAAAAAGGTAACTACTAACGAAACTATAACTAAAATCGTCTGTTCTGCCTTCTCAAGAAACTTCCAAATAAAAAGACCCATCCCTCCTACCTCCCATCATTTTGTGTCATCTTTAAAATAAAGATACACATAAGTCTAGTTGACATTATACCAAAACCTTCCTAAAGGTAACAAGGATCAGATCCTTTAAGCTGGAAATGTTAATGTAAATCTACTTCCTTTGCCAAACTCGCTTTCAACCTCTACTCTTCCACCATGAAGAGATACTACTTCCTTAACTATACTTAATCCTAGACCCGCCCCACCTAATCTCTTTGATCTAGATCTATCAACTACATAAAACTTTTCAAAAATATAGGGTATGTGCTCTTTAGGTATGCCTATACCGGTATCCTCAACAACTACTTTAATAGCTCCTTTAGAGCCTTCGACAATAACTTTTACACTTCCTCCCTCGACATTATACTTTATGGCATTTTCAATCAAATTTAAAAAGGCGCTTTCAAAGAGAATTCTGTCCCCCTCAATAAAAACTTTTTCTTCAGGCGATTCCAAAATCAAGGAAATCCCTTTTCTTTTTGCTTCTCCCTCTAAAAGAGATAACACATCCTTAATAAGCTCTATTAAATTCAAGGATTCCTTTCTCACTATTTCCCTTTCTACCTCCTGAAGAGTAAGAAGATCTGAAACTATCTTGGTAAGCCTTTCAACGTTCCTCTTCACAATAGATAATAATCTGTTTTCCCCTATTTCCTCCTCCAGAGTCTCAGCTGCTCCCTTTATTGCCGCAAGGGGAGTTTTTATTTCATGAGCGATACTTGATATAAGGTTTGACTCTCTCTCCCGCAAGCGTACCTCCTCTGTAATCTCCTTAAGACAAATTAAAAGGCCGCTCTTTAAGAGCGACCCATTGCTAAGAAAAACCCTATCCTTCAAACTAAGCCTAAAGTTTCTAACGCTTCCCTTCTCCTTAATTAAGCTAAAAAGCTCAAAGAAATTCCCATCCCTAAAAAGCTCCCAATACCATCTACCTTTGAATTCTTTACCACTATCCTTTTCAAGAAGAAAATAAAAAGATCTATTAGCTTCAACTATCCTACCAACCTCATCTATCAAAACCACTGGATCATCTAAAAGATCAAAAAGAGCTTTAAGTTTTTCCTCCTTTTTGAGGCCTTCTTTAAACGAAAGCTCCATATAACGAGCAAGCTCATTAATCTCGCTGAAAACCTTACTTATTTCATCATCGCTATCTACGAATATTCTAACCCTATAGTCTCCAAGCTTAAGATAACTAAGAAGATGCCTTAAATGTTTAAGCTTCTTTTCAATCCTATAAAATAAAAAATTAAAAACAAGCAAAGCTATACTTACCACTAAAAGTCTAAGCTTCAAGGAAGCTAAACTAACCACAAGAATAATGGACAAAAGAAACGTGAGAAAAAGGAAAAACTTATCTCTCCATCTCAAACTTGTATCCTACTCCTCTAACAGACCTAATGGAGCTCCCAAAACCTTTAAGCTTTTTCCTCAAACTGCTTACATGAACATCTATAGTTCTATCAACCACAAATTTCCCTCCCCAGAACTTCTCAAGAAGCTCATCCCTCGAAAAAACCCTCCCAGGATTCTGAAGAAATATAGAAAGAAGCCTGAACTCAACAGGAGTTAAGTCGAGTTTCTCCTCTTCTAAATAGGCTTCCATTTTCTCAAAGTCTAAAAGAATTGGACCCGCCTTAAGCAGGCCTCTCCTTTCTGATTTTGCACTTGCTCTTCTTAAAAGAGCTTTAACTCTTGCAACTAGCTCTCGAGGACTGAAGGGTTTTGTAAGATAATCATCAGCGCCAAGCTCAAGACCCACTACCTTATCAACTTCCGAATCCTTAACACTTAAGATAATTATAGGAATACTAGAAAACCTATAGTTACTTTTAAGATATCTACATATTTCGAAACCATCAACACCAGGAAGAAGAATATCCAAAATAATTATATCTGGATAGAACTTATCCAAAGCAGATAGAAAGCTCTCTCCATCACTAAAGGCCTTCACCTCAAAGCCCTCTTTCACCAAATTATAAGATATTAGTTCTGCTATATCTTCCTCATCATCTACTACAGCAACTACCCTTTTCGTCATCTTAATGCTCCTTCACCTTAAACCTTATAGGAGTTCCTACAAAATCAAAAGCCTCTCTTAACCTATTTTCAAGATAGGCAAGATAACTCTTCTTAACTAGCTCAGTAGAGTTAACCGAAAGTTCAAATAAAGGTGGAGCTTCCCCTTTCTGAGAGGCGAAATAAATTTTCAATCTTCTACCCCTTTTATCCGAGGGAGGAGGAGAAAAGTATAAAGCTTCCATAACAACCTTATTAAGTTGAGAGGTAGGTATTCTCGTTCTCCAGTTAGCATAGACCTTATCTATGACTGGGAAAATACTCTCAACATTATATCCTGTCTTAGCAGAGATAAATAAAACAGGAGCATAACTTACAAAATAAAATTCCTTCAATAAAAAATCCTTGAAAGCGTTAGCATCATACTTAGGTAAAAGATCTATTTTGTTAACAATGATAATTATACCTTTGCCTCTTTCCTCTATCATTCCCGCTATTCTCTTATCTTGCATAGTAGCCGGCTCAAGAGCATCAAGCATAAGAATAGCAATGTCGCTCTTTTCCAAAGACATAAGACACCTTAACGTACTATAATATTCTATACTATCCTTAACCTTCGATCTTCTGCGAAGCCCAGCCGTATCAACAAAAAGATAATCCTTTCCCTTATAATTAACTAAACTATCCACTGAATCCCTAGTAGTACCGGGTTTCTCATGTACTATTGCTCTTTCCTCCCCAACAATCCTATTAAGCAAGGAGGACTTTCCCACATTAGGCTTACCCACTATAGCAACCTTAACCAAATCTTCTTTAAGCTCTGCTTCTCCCTCTTCAGGCAATAGAGATATAACCCTATCAAGGAGCTCATCTAAATTTCTCTTAGACTCAGCAGATATAGAAATTATTTCACCTATACCTAAAGAGTAAAAGTCCGAAACAAACTTTTCGTGTTTAGATTCGTCTATTTTATTAACAACAAGAATAGCCTTTTTATTCATCTTCCTTATCACATCAGCAATTTCCTCATCCGCTGATAAAAGTCCATCCTTTCCATCCACAACAAAAAGCACAAGATGCGCTTCCTCTATGGCCTTTAAAACCTGCTCCCTTATTCCCTCCCATATGGGATCTTTTTCTCCTAGAGAAAAACCACCCGTATCAACAAGCCAAAACCTTTTACCAAGCCATTCTCCTATTCCATATATTCTGTCGCGAGTAATTCCAGGTATATCACCAACTATGGCCTTTCTTTCTCCTATAATTTTGTTAAAGAGAGTAGATTTGCCTACGTTAGGTCTACCCACTATCGCTACAATTGGTAAAGACATTAACTTACACCTCCAAAGGATCGATAACCAAGTTAACTCTTTTGGAAATCTTAATTTTACCGCTTTCCAAGTTTTTCCAAAGCTCTCTCTGAAGCTCTCCCCTTTTTCCCTTAACTACCAAAGCTAAAGAAAGCTTTTCACCTACTAGAAATCTCCTAACAGGGCCTAAAACCTCCAAGTAAGGATTCCCATCGAAAAGCCTTTTTACGCTTTCTGCTCTTTTCTTTAAGGTGCTCTCTCTACCCCCCTCAAAGGAAATCACGGCGATCGAGTAATTAGGTGGGTAGCGAAGCTCTTCCCTTTTATCAAGCTCTTTTTGAAGAAATTCCCTCCAAGAGTTATTCCCAAAAACCTTAAAAACAGGATGTTCTGGAATACTAGTTTGAACGTAAAGCTCCTTTGGAGAAAAATCAGCAAGAGAATATATCATCCTTAAGGTTTCCTCCTCACTTCTATAACCAGAGGTATATAAAGATATATCAGCTAAAACAATACAAGCCAAAGCTGCGTTTCTCATAACCTTTGGCTGAAGAACACTTTGAGTCCCAAGAATAAGCAGTGAAGATTCCTTAAACTCTCTTGACTCCGCATCCCATAACTCTACATTCTCGCCCAGCTTCTTCTCCAAGAGAAGTTTAACATGCTCTATACCTGGTGAACCTACCTTAAAGAAAAATCCTCTACAATTAGAACACCTATCTAAAAAGAACTCTTCATGCCCACAATAAGAGCACCTAAGTTTATTTTCCCTTTTGTAAAAAGACAAAGGAATACCACAATTAGAACACATTGGGACATAACCACACTCTTCACACTTAACATAGGAGGCATAAGCTTTTCTATTTAGTAAAAGGACATTTTTCTTCCCACTTTTTAAGTTAGCCTTAACTTTATTAAAAACAGAGAGAGATAAAAAGGCCTCTTTCCGAGTCTTTCTTAAGTCAACCAGCCTATACTTTGGAAGCTTTTGGAGTAGTTCCTCAAGATCCCATCCCTCTTTCAATAAGGCGAAAGCTTCAAGGCTCGGGATCGCACCTCCTAAAACCATAGAAAAGCTCTCAATCTTTCTTCTTAAAAGGACTGCATCCCTTGCGTGAACATAAGGAGACGAAATCCTTTTTAAGTAAGGACTTCCCTCATCATCTACTATTATAAGCCCTAAACCCTTCACAGGAAGAAAAGCCAAAGAAGAGGTTCCAATAAATAGAGCTCCTCCCTCGCTTCTTGCAGCCTCCCAAGCCCTCTTTCTATCCTTTCTTTTCATCTCACTAAACCAAAGATAGATTCTTTCAAAGGAGAGCCTCGATGCCCAGTCCTCTACATCCTCAACCTGAGGAACAATGAGTAATACCTTTTCCCCGTTACTCAGAAACTCAAGACAGAGCTTTTTATAATAAGAGGCTCTCATATCTCTTGAGCCTACAATTACTTTATTAAATCCCTCTCTGTGAGGTTTCAATCCTAATTCACCAAAAGGCGGTAAATAGTCATAAGAGAAAAAAAGCTTAAGGGTCATACCAAGAGGATAACAATATTCAAAAGAAAGCATTTTGGCAAACTCTAAAAAAGAAGAGGGTATAGGAGGAGACGAATCCACAACCTCTTCTATCTTCTTAAGCCCTTTCTCCTCCCCCAACCTTACAGATAAAACCCATCCTTTAGACAAGCTCTTACCAACAGGAACTCTAACTCTTAAACCAGGCTCAAGCTTCTGAGAGCTGAAGTAAGAAAGAACAAAATGTATAGGGCGCTCAACGGCAACATCCAGTACGTATCCCATTAGCCTCTTTAAGTATCTCTTCAGCTACCTTCTTTTTATGAAGTCTTGGTAAAAATCTCACAACACCAGAAGGATAAACAAAAGCAACCTCATTCTCTTCTCCTGCAAATCCTATGCTCGCCTCGTTAACTACAATAAAGTCAGCGTTCTTCTCTTTAAGCTTCTTATAAGCGTTTGCAAAGACATCTTCCGTCTCAAGAGCAAAACCCACAAGAACTTGGCCGTTCTTTTTTATCTTACCAAGTTCAAGAAGTATATCAGGATTTTTAGAAAGTTCAACAACTAAACCAGAAAGCCCCTCCTTCTTTATTTTAGAGGAAGAGGTCGAAACCGGCTTAAAATCTGAAACGGCTGCTGACTTAACAGCTATATGAACGTTTGGAAAAATCTCTAAACAGGCCTCGAACATCTCACAAGCAGCTTCAACCTTATACAACTTAACATCCGGAGGAGGAGTCAGATTAACCGGTCCGCTTACAAGATATACATAAGCTCCCATAAGGCTTGCTACATACGCAACCGAGTATCCCATCTTACCGCTCGAAGGGTTCGAGATAAACCTAACAGGATCTATCCATTCTCTCGTGGGACCAGCAGTAACTAAAACCTTCAATCCTGTAAGAATCTTAGGCTCGTACAAGGTTTTCTCAGCTATATAAAAGGCAGTTTCGGGAGAAACAAGCCTCCCCTTTCCAGATTCGCCACATGCCAAAAATCCCTCCTCAGGCTCAAGTATGATGGCTTCATCCTTTATCAGCTTTAAAGCTCTTCTTAAACTTGAACTTTCATACATCCTCCAATTCATAGCAGGGGCAAGAATCTTAGGTCCCCTGAAGGCCATATAAACGGTTTCAAGAAGCCCATCCGCCCTACCAAAAGCAACCGAGGATATGAAATCAGCAGATGCAGGGTATACTATAAGTAGTTCTCCCCAAGAAGCAAGCTCTATATGAGGAACTCCTCCTGCAAAATAGTCAGATGGAGAGTATACTTCTTTAGCGAAAGGAGAAAAGGAAAGGGGAGTTATAAACTCCGTTGCACCTTCACTTAGTATAACCTTAACATTGGCTCCCCCATCCTGAAGTAACCGCAAGAACTCAACACTCTTATAAGCTGATATGCTACCTGTAACACCAAGGATTATGTTCTTTCCCTGAAGAAAACTTTTGAAGGCATCTCCCATTCTATTAACCCCCGATCAAGCTCTTTCAAGGCAATGGATATAGGTTTGATAGGCTCCACACTTAAAACCTTCCTCGATGGATCACTGCTTATCGCTCTTGCCCTCTTTGCGATCACCATCGTCAAAAGATAGTGAGTGTTTATGTTTGCCTTCTTCATTAGATCCTCTATCGGTGGATAAAACATCCTTACACTCACCCCCCAAACCGTATATCTCCTTTCTTACTATATCTATCAGCTCAGAGGAAGCTCTTTTAACATCATCATTAACAACAGCATAATCATAAAGCTCCCTTCTATTCATCTCTAAAGAGGCATTTTTTAATCTAAGCTCAAGCTCTTCAGGACTCTCAGTTCCTCTTCCCTTAAGCCTCAAGGAAAGCTCCTCTTGCGAGGGAGGAAGGATAAAAATCAATATCGCTTCAGGGAATCTCCTTTTTATCTGCAAGGCACCCTGAACATCAATTTCAAGAACTACACTCTTCCCCTCTTTAAGTCTCTCCTCTACAAAAGCCTTTGGCGTTCCATATAGATTTCCATGAACTTCCGCCCACTCAATAAGCTCCCCGTTATCTCTCATCCTTTCAAACTCAGCCGGAGATATGAAAAAGTAATCTACACCGTTAATTTCCCCAATCCTAGGTTTTCTTGTAGTAACTGAAACAGAGTAAACTAGCTCTGGCAACGCTTTAAATAGCTCTCTCCTAAGCGTTCCCTTACCCGCCCCTGAGGGACCAGAGATAACGAAAAGCTTACCTCTACGTTGGTTCATCCTCCCTATCACTTTCCTCTATAACCCTATTTGCAACAGTCTCAGGTTGAATAGCAGATAATATTATATGATCACTATCGGTTATTATAACTGCTCTAGTCCTTCTACCACAAGTTGCATCTATAAGCTTTCCTCTCTCCCGAGCAGCTTCCTTCATTCGCTTTATGGGCGCTGATCCTGGACTAACTATCGCAACTATTCTATTAGCAACAACAACATTACCAAAACCCACATTTATAAGCTTTAATCCCATAAGCGAGATCACCTCACTCTATATTTTGAACCTGCTCTCTTATCCTCTCAAGCTCAGCCTTCATCTCAACCACAAGCTTCGAAATCTCAGCTTCTCCAGCTTTAGAGGACAAGGTATTTACCTCTCTTAACATCTCCTGAACAAGAAAATCCATCTTTCTTCCTACGGGGCTCCCCCCCATTAGCATCTCCCAAAATTGATTTAAATGACTTTTAAACCTAACTATCTCTTCCGTAGCGTCCCTTTTCTCCTGAAAAAGAGCTATCTCAGTAAGGAGCCTGTCCTCATTTACAGGTACATCGCATAATATTTCTCTAACCCTCTCTCTCAGCTTTTGTGGAATGGACTCCCTAAGCTCCAAGCACCTCCTTTCAACCTCCTCAGATAAAGAAAAAAGAACTTTTAAGCGCTTTTTAAGGTCTTCTGCTAAATATGCTCCTTCCCTCTCTTTCATCTCCATCATATTCTTAATGGCAGAATCCAAAGCTTCCTTAACCATAGGCCATATTTTCTCAACATCTTCTGTAATTTCCATTATCTCAAAAAGATCAGGAAATCTTAAGAGAAGATCAAGCCTTATCTCATCCAAAAGTTTAAGCTCATCCTTAAGCCTGTTGAGCATCTCATAATACTGCTTAGCTAACGATCTGTTTAAGATTATTTCAGGTACGTACCTCTCAGTATAGCGAAAGCTAACAAGAACGTTAATCTTGCCTCTGTTAATTTTCCCTCTTATATATTCTCTTATCTTAAGCTCAAGGGCAAGAAGATTCTTGGAAAGCTTGACCATTATTTCACAAAAGCGATGATTTACCGAAGATATTTCCACTAAGCACTTTAATCCATTCCCCTCGCTTTCACCTCTACCATAGCCAGTCATGCTGAGCAAAGCAGGCTTATCCCCCAGTTTAAAACCACCTCTCCATAGCTTGATATAGCTCTTCGATATTATACTTCTTCAAAGCAGATATATAAACTACTTTATCCTCAAATCTCTCCTTAAGCCTGTTCTTTAAGGCCTCAAGCTCATCTGAAGAAAGCTTATCTATCTTATTAAAGACCATTATAGTGGGCTTATCCAAGCTCTTTAGGCTTTTAAGAACAGCGTTAACCGCATCTATCTGTTCAAGAAAATTATAAGAGGATATATCGACCACATGAAGCAAACCATCAGATTCCCTTACCTCTTCAAGAGTAGCTCTAAAGGCCGCTACAAGATGATGCGGAAGCTTTCTTATGAATCCCACAGTATCCGTCAAAAGAATCTCTCGTCCCGATGGCAGATATACCTTCCTTGTCAACGGATCAAGAGTTGCAAAAAGCTTATCCTCCACATATACGTCTTCACCACTTAAAGTAGAAAGAAGCGTCGACTTACCAGCATTGGTATAACCTACAATAGAAACTTGAAAGGCTCCGACTCTTTTTCTTCTCTTCCTCTGTATATCTCTCCTCTCTCTTATTTCTTCAAGCTTTTCTCTTAGATGAGCTATCCTTTCTTTTATTCTACTTCGCTCCGCTTCGATCTCCGGTTCTCCAGGTCCCCTAGTTCCCACTCCTCCCCCAAGCCTCGAAAGCTCCTTTCCTCTCCCTCTAAGCCTTGTTAACTCATAAGTTAGCTGAGCAAGCTCCACCTGAAGTTTTGCCTCAGCAGTACGAGCTCTCCTTGCGAATATCTCAATTATAAGCTGAGTTCTATCCATAACCTTAACCCCAAGAGCTTCCTCAAGATTAACCTGTTGACGAGGAGTTAGATCATCGTTAAAGACCACCATATCGACCTTTAAATCCTCAACAAGTTTCTTAAGCTCTTCAACCTTCCCCCTACCTAAAAGAAAAGCCGGATCAGGACTTCTTTTCTGTGTTAAAACCGCTACCGTTTCCCCACCCAATGTTCTAAAAAGCTCTCTTAATTCCTCTAACTGTTGATCTATTTCAAGGGGATTAGAGAAAGGAAGTATAAGAGAGACTAATACTCCTCTCATATTTCACCCTTTAAAAGCATAAGTATATTTTCTCTAAGATCATTAGTAAAAGCTTTGATCTCTTCCCTAATGCTTTTTCCTCCTCTCCCTTTAAAATATAAAACCTTACCAAAGGAGACTTTAATCTTAGTAGGCCTAGGAAAGTATTGCCCTTTAGGCATAGCTTCAAAGCTTCCTTTAACAGCCACAGGTAAAACTGGAACAGATGTCTTAAAAGCCACGTAAGAAGCTCCGTGCATAAAATCTTTAAGTTCTCCATCTTCAGATCGAGATCCCTCAGGAAAAAGTAAAACAGCCTTACCTTGATCCACAAGTTCGATTATCCTAGAAAGGGCTTTAAGATCCCCTTCCCCTCTTTTTACTGGAAAGGCACCTAAAGACACTATAAGACTTCTTAAAAAGGGTATCTTGAAAAGCTCTTCCTTCCCCATATAATAGAGCCTTCGGGGGAAAACCGCACCAATTATAACAGGATCCATTTGACTACAGTGATTCGAGATGACAAGAAGCCCTCCATCCTTCGGAATATTTTTTCTACCTTTAGCTTCTATAAAAAAGAAAAGCTTAAGTATAAAGAATGCCAGCACTTTTATAATATTGTAAAACAAGATTAACTACCTCCTCTACTACATCCTCTATACTCTTTGAAGTGGTGTCTATAACTATAGCGTCAGGAGCAACTTTAAGAGGGGCTATTTCTCTTTTCGAGTCTATATCATCCCTTCTTTTAAGATCTTGAAGAACTGCCTCGAAGGAAATGTCCTTACCCTTTTGAACAAGCTCCTTCCAGCGACGATAAGCTCTTTCTTCAATAGAAGCAGTTAAAAAGACCTTAACCTCAGCCTCAGGAAAGACGATCGTACCCATATCTCTACCTTCTACAACAGCATCCCTACCTTTGACAAGATCCCTCTGCAAAGGGAGAAGCCTTTCTCTTACCTCAGGGATCCTTGCCACCAGGGAAACCTTTCTATCCACTTCCGGATCCCTTACAGCCTCGCTTACATCCTCCCCATCAAGAAAAAGCTTATCATCTTCTATATTAATATCCATTGTGTTTAATACCTGGCAAACTCCCTCAATATCATCCAAGGGAAGGTTACTTCTTAGGAGCTTTAGAGTCAAAGCCCTATAAATAGCCCCTGTATCAAGATAAAAAAAGCCAAGCCTTCTTGCAACAAGCTTGGCTACCGTTGTCTTACCACTACCTGCAGGCCCATCTATGGCAACTATCAAACCGTACTTCCCTCCTACCTACTCAAGAGCAGAAAAGAGGTCCTCTTGCCTAAGACTATCACTTGAGGCAGAAATTAACTCATCCATATTGTCTATGCCTAAGTTCTGCAAAGCAAACTCACTCAAGGGATAAAGAAGGCCATCTGCTCCAAGTCCCCAACCAAGCATGAGGCATATGGCATCCCCCAAATGAGCAATAGAAACGAGCTTAGGAGAGATTCTAGCCTCCTCTGGAGAATGATGATGCGCTATAGCATCTACAAGCTCCGGGGGGAGATTCCACTTCTCAGCTATTTTACCTCCTATATCAGTATGATCAAACCCAAGTATATCCTTCTCAGCTTCATGAAAAGGAACCCTTTCTGTCTCAACCTTACGCAATATAAGAGTAAAACCAAAGCGCACAAACTGATTAAGAACTATCTTGCCTATATCGTGAAGCAGACCTGTAACAAAAGCCTGCTCCATATCCCTATATTTAACTTTCTTAGCTATCTCTCTACAAACTATTGCAACCCCTAAGGAATGGCGCCATAGTTCCCCCCTATCGAGAGCATATCCTTGAAGCTCTCCACTCATATGACCATGAGCCGCAGCTGCATATATTAAAGACTTAACAGTGTTATATCCCAAAACAGTTATAGCCTCACTTAGTGTTCCTATACTTCTCGGGAAGCCATAATAGGCAGAGTTTGCAAGCTTCAATATCTTAGCTGTTAACCCTTCATCCTGAGAAATTATTTTAGCTACGTCAGAAGAGCTACTTTTAGGGTCATCAAGGGTTTTTATAGCTTTAATCACAACCGTAGGTAGAGGAGGGATCTCATCAACTCTGCGTAAAATTCGTTCTACAACAGAGCTATCTACAACCATCTTATCTTACCTCCACTTAAAACTATCAAAATGATTATATCACACCACCATATAATATCATATGGAGAAGCTTTTCCTTAGTTAGGAATCTATATTCTCCCTCCTTAAGGTTCTTAAGACGCATCTTCCCTATAGCAACTCTTATAAGCCTTTCAACCTTTATTCCAAAGTAACCGAAGATTCTCCTTACCTCCCTTTTCTTTCCTTCCCCTATGGAAATCTCAACCCAACCATCGGGAAGGATCTTGATTTTAGCAGGGGATGTAATTCCATCCTCTAACGGAACCCCCATCTGCATAGCCTTTACTTCGACTTCATTAGGAAGCCTATCTCCCTTAACGAGATAGGTCTTTTTTATTTCCCCAGAAGGATGAGTCAGAAAGTGAGTTAACTCACCATCATTAGTTATGACAAGTAATCCTTCGCTCCGCAAATCAAGCCTACCTACTGGATAAACCCTTTCCTTAACCCCTTTAATTAAATCCATAACGGTAGGATACCATTTATCTTTAACAGCACAAACATAACCCACCGGCTTATTTAAAACTATATAAACTTTTCTTTCCGGTCTAAGGAGCCTCTTCCCAATCCGAACCTCATCTTTCTCAGGATTAACGAAAAAAGCAAGCTCTCGCACTATCCTACCGTTAACGCTAACCCTACCGCTTAATATAAGATCCTCCGCTCTTCGCCGAGAGGTTACACCACACTGAGCTAAAAACTTATTTAGCCTGATTTTCATCTCCTACCAAGCTATCTTCATTGCCTCCTTAACCTTATGAATCATACCTGAAGCAAACTCCCTCGCTTTTTTAGCTCCCTCATGAAGCATCTCAACGATCTCATCCCTTTTGTTCTCATACTCGTTTCTCCTATTCCTGAAAGGCTCAAGAGTCGGTAAAAGATGCTTAAGAAGTACTTTCTTACAATCGATGCAACCTATAAGCGCAGTTCTACAGCCTTTATAGACCTCTTCTAATTCGCTTACACTATCGTTAAAAGCCTTATGAAGATAAAATACTGGACAATCCTCAGGAACACCAGGATCGCTTCTTCTCATCCTGCGAGTATCAGTCATCATAGTTAATACCTTTTCCTCAACAGATCCTGGATCCTCTGTAAGCCCTATATAATTGTTATAACTCTTGCTCATCTTACGTCCATCAGTCCCCAATATCTTTGGAACAGGAGTAAGTATCATCTCTGGAATAACAAAGACTTCCCCATAGAAATAGTTAAATCTCCTTGCTATTTCTCTTGTTAGCTCAAGATGAGGAGCTTGATCCTCTCCCACAGGAACATAATGAGCGTTATATATAAGAATATCTGCCGCTTGAAGAACTGGATACCCTAAGAAAGCATAGGTTGATAAATCTTTGTTCTTTATCTCTCTCATCTGCTCCTTATAGGTAGGGTTTCTCTCAAGCCAAGAAACCGGGGTTATCATGGAAAGAGCAAGATGAAGCTCTGCATGCTCAGGCACTTCAGACTGTATAAAAACCGTACTTTTACTAAAATCTATCCCTACAGCATACCAATCCAAGGCCATCTCAACTATATATTCTTTGAGCTTAGAAGGATCCGCATATTCGGACATCATAGCATGCCAGTCAACTATACAATAATAACAACTATATTTATCCTGAAAGTCTACCCAATTTTTAAGAGCCCCAACGAGATGCCCCAAGTGAAGCTTGCCCGTTGGGCGCATCCCACTTAAAACTCTCTTCAAGACAAGCACCCCCTTCAAGCTCTTACTTTAGCCATTCTATAGAGCTTTAAAGCCATATTAGCTAAGGTATCCGCCTCCTTATTCATTCTCCTAGGAAGATGATAAATGGAAAAACGCTGAAAGGATTCCAAAAGCTCCTTTGCTTCTTTAAACAATCCTTGAAGCTTTTGACTCCGAACGATATAAACTCCTAAAATTTGCTTGTAAACCAATTCACTATCTACAAAAACCTCTACCTCATCAGCTCCTTTTTCTTTAGCGAGCCTTAAAGCACATACCAAAGCTAAATATTCTGCCACATTATTTGTGGCCTCTCCTATATAAAACCCATACTTTTCTTTTATCGCTCTTCCTTCTTCATCATACTCCAAAGATATACCAACAGAGGCTTCTCCAGGATTCCCCTGCGAGGCCCCATCAGTGAAAATCCTTACCTTCATCCCAAAAATGGGTCCTCCTCCTTTAAAATCTCCAATCCCAAACTAGGTAAAAGATCTCGAAGCCTCCTTTCAAGGTAAAATAAGCTTTTCTCTTCCATCTCATGATGACTAAGGATTATTAAGTTAAGACCAGCATAAAGAGCATTAAGGATCTGATGATATTTTAGATCACAGGTAATATAAACATCAACTCTCAAAGATATAACCTTTTCTAAAAGATCTCCCCCGCTTCCGGTACATAAGGCTACTTTGTATATCTTATCCTTTCCTGAAAATACAGGAATAAGAAATCTAACTTCCTTTTTTAAAAATGATACCATATCATAAAAAGAAGTTCCATACACTTCCCCAACTCTACCTATACCTGTTTGAGGATTTTCCCTTAAGGGAACAATTGGATTTCTATTTTCAAGACCTAAGAGGTCAGCCCAATAGTCATTACCTCCCCCTAAGGCTGAATCCCATGGAGTATGAATGGAATAAATAGTGATTTTCTTCAATATCGCTAAATTTATCACCTTTCCAATACTCCCTGAAAGATCAACCCTCCTAAGCCCAGTAAGAATAAGAGGATGATGTGTTAATAAAAAATTACAGCCTTTCTCCACTGCAAGATAAAGAGTACGTAAAGAGGGATTAAGAGCCACCCCTATACGCCTAATTTCATCATCAAAAGGACCCACTTGAAGCCCTGTATTATCCCAACTTTCAGCAAGATAAAGCGGAAATTCCCTCTCCAAAACCCCAATTAACTCCTTGTGGGTCAGAAAGATCACCTCTAGAAAATAAATAAAAATGGTGGGCCCGGGAGGACTCGAACCCCCAACCTACCGGTTATGAGCCGGCGGCTCTGCCAATTGAGCTACGGGCCCACCTTTCCATAAGCAAGCTTCATTATAACATAAATTTTTTCTTTTAGGAAGTCCCTCTCCTTAAAAACCCATAAAATGTATAATTCCGCCCACAACCACACCAAAAAGGAACTTCACCAGCTTTACAACCAAAGCGGTCTTAATCGAATGAGAAAAAAGGGGTAAAAGCCCATGTCCATCTTGAATGAAGGAGTTTACAAAAAGAACAGAGAAAGGCACCAAACCACGAGAGTAAGCAAGAGAAAAGAAAAGGTGAGGACCAGATTCTGGAATAAGTCCAACTAAGGCAGCGATAATAAAAATGAGACCCTGCTTTTCTTCAAAAAGAGTAGAAATATCCAAATAACTAAATAGAAACTTCATAAATAAAATCATCCCAAACACCCATGAAAACACTTTTAAACCGTGTTTAAACAAAATATGCTTAAAAACATGCCCTTCTAAATAATGGTCAGAAGCCGTAGCAAAAACAAAGAATGAAAGGCCAGACACTACAAGGATGGTCATCTTAAGCCAATCTTCATCCTCATAAGTAAAAACGAATAGAAATACTAAAAGAAGAATCAGAAACACACCATGCCTTTTAACGGAAATCTTTTTAAGAGAGCTAAAGATAGGCTTTGAAAGAATAGATATAGACTCCTCAAGCTTACACTCGAAATCGCATTTTAAAGCTTCTACTTTAAATTTCCCTAAAATCAAATCTGACAACCATCCGAAAATGATACCTGAAAGAAAAAGGATAAAGAACAAAAGCAAGGCTTTCCCCGGAAACAAAGAAAGCATAAGATAGGATTCATCTCCAGAAGTAGCAATCATAGCACCCATAAGAGCCCCAAAGCTTAAAAAACCATGCATATAAAAGGATACTACTATAAAAGGACCGAGACAACCAGGAAGGGCACCAAGGAAAGATGAAACAAGATATCCAAACCACCTATTCCCCTTAAGAAAAGAAGACATTCTACCTATTGAAAGGAGGTTTATATACTCAGCTATTATCATTATGTTAACAACAATAAAAGTAATAGCTAACGCTTCAAGAATGCTTTCCTGCACCATACTTCAAGAAATCGGTTTTATTCTCCTTT